>NZ_JAUBTV010000007.1:0-70033 GCF_036705145.1 Microcoleus sp. B5-D4
GTCCAAAAAGGACGGGCGGGACGCCCATCCCACAATAACAATTAAAATTGTAAGTTATTTAATTCGCGATCCTTAGTAGATGGCGGTGAACTTTCTCCCCAGCACGACTCGCCACAGTCCCCTGTTAGATTGAAGTTTCTCGCTAATAGCTAAAATCTACACGGAAAAGGACGAATATTTTAACTCTCTGAGTTGTGTTCCGTCATCCATTTTTGGTAAGTATCCTCAAGTTGCTTGTCTTCCAGAACGAGTTCTAGGCGGACTTTCACGCAACCGTGACGGGGTTGAGAGGCGATCGAATTTAAGATTTTGCTAGCTTTCTGCACAGAGGTAAATTCAGCCTTAACTGTCGGTTCTTCGCGATCGGTCTTAATCTCAGTCAAATCTATACCGGTGATGCTTCCCTCGCCTAAATCTATTTCGGCCAACACCTTCGGATCGTCGCCGACTTGTTCGACAATCAGCTTTTCCCACTGGATAGGCACTTGTACCATCCGAGTTTCAATTTCTTTACGCACTATCACTTCGCCGACTTTGCGCTTGCTGCGATTGATCACCAATCGTTCTTCTAGCAGGCGAATTACTTCTTGATCGACAATATCGAAATTTTCCTCATCCTCATCTGTCTCCAAATCTGCATTTATGAGATCGGCATCTGTTAGATTTGACATAACTGTTGAGGGATTTGTTAACTCACTGTTGCTAAATTCACTATCCGGTTCTGAGGCATTTTCTAAATACGGATGCCCGCCATTTGCCGAAACTACTGGCAGCAGATCGACTTGATCCGAATTAATAGTTACAAACAGCGCTTTTTGGTGATAATCGACTTTTTTGAGCAGCTTAACACTTAATAAAAAAATGCGAGGATTGTCGCTGCCTAGCCCAGCCACCACAAAGTTTAACTGACCGTTAGCATCAAAATAGACATCTTTAACTTTGCCTACCAAGTGACCTTGGTTGTCTTTGACGGTAAAACTTTTTAGCTTAGTTCTGACTTTTTCAGGCACCCGGTTGAGACGGGTTATTGATTTGGCAGTTGCTATCTTTTCTGCTGATGCTTGACCGTTCATTTTTTAAACTTTCCTGCTTAGGGATTTTTATTATGAAGTGGTAAGGGGAAATTGGTAAAGGCGGGGAAAGTGCATAAACGTTGCCAAAACTAGACAAGTTTTGTACCCCCCCGCCCCTCACATAGGAATTGCGCGATCGCCACCAATCCAATCAAACCTGCGCGGTGACAGAATTATGTCATTAAGGCGCAATTCCTCTGCAATACCTGTTGCGGTTGGTTTAGATCTTTGGATTTTTATTATCTACAACCGCAGTTCCCTCAGTCTTAACGTCTAATTCTTCACGACGCAAGGTTTCTTCGCCCTCAACGGTGCTGCGAACAACTTCTTTTCTGACGTTGACTTCTTCGCGGACGAAAGCTTCCTTGTGAATGTCGGCCGTTTCTTCGTAGACTTCCATGCGTGCAACTTCCCCTGATTGGAAGTCAGCCTCACCGACTGAAACTACTCGACCCGCTTCTACCGGGGTTACTCGATCGATTACGACTCGTTCTTTTTCAATGGGTACTGAAGCTCGCGCTGTTTCAGTTTCCACGCGCTTGCCAACTGCTACTTCGCCTGTTTTTGCGCGGTTTTTGTTGGCAATCAAGCGTTCTTCATAAAGCTTGAGATTTTGGTGCTGCTGTTCGTTGGTTTCGTAGAGGGGGCGATCGATATCGTAGCTGTAGCTGCTGCGATCGTAGCTAGCAGGAGCGGCAGTGCTTGCCATAGCAGTGCTTGCCGCAGCAGTGTCTTGATTGCGGTAAACGCCTCTTACCTGTTCTTCGCGATCGTAATCTATTGATTCTAATTCATTGTAAGCCGGCAATTGTTCTGCTTGAGCTTTGCTGCGAAGGCCTGTTGCGTAGACCCGATGGGCTCCGTAGTCGAAGCGAGCCGAACCGATTGGCAACAATACTTTTTTGCCAAAAATCCAAATACCGGTATCAATTACCAGATAGCGGAAACGACCTGTGTCATCAACCAAAGCGTCATAAACCGTGCCTACTTTTTCATCCGAGTCGCCAGCATAAACATCAAATCCCTTGATGTCGTCTCCAGCAAAGATTTCTTCCTGATAATTAGGATAAAAGTCTGCTAATTTTTGAAGTGCCATGTGTTTTTTCCTCTTTGCTCTACTTAAATTAATAGTAGAAATTAATTCGTTCAGTTCCCTCTCCCTAAAGTCAGAAGTGTATAATTTAGGTTGTTTAATCCTAGAGGAATACTACGGCATCTCTGCTTCTGTGCTAGCGCGCTCAGCTCTTTTAAAGATTGTAAAACTATACAATCGTCAACCTTATAACAACTATTAAAACTCAAAGCCAACCGTAGGAACACGGCATTGCGGTGTCCTACTCCCCCTGCTGCATACTCCTTTTCTTTTGCGGTGTGCCTACTGTTAATAATTGTTAAGTAGGTGGTTAAAAATCAACATTACATAGTAAGACCCAAATATCAAAGCCCCTCATCTTGCAGGAGAGGGCAGAGCTGTTTTATTCTCAGGGAAATCATCGTTTTGTAGGGGTAGCGCCCCCGTGCCTACCCCCTCCACGGATGAAGGGAAATCATCGTTTTGTAGGGGTAGCGCCCCCGTGCCTACCCCCTCCACAGACGAGGGAATCCGTGTTTCAAATATCGGGGCAACCACGGGGGGTTTGCCCCTACGGATAATCAAACCGCCCTGCAGGAGAGGGGCTTGCGGAAAGCTAGAAATTTTCAGTTCAGAGTTGATTGAATTGAGTTCTGATAGCTTCTATCCGTTTGCGGTTAACTCCCAAATCCGACTCTCCCAGACGCGAAGCCGATCGCACATGGATGACTTTTGCTGCATCATCTACCAAAAATTCAACGTCATCAACAAACCCCATCAAAGCACTGGTGAACTCCGCATAGAGGTAATTATCAGTTGCCGTGATTATTTTAGTTTTTCCATAGGAGTCGATCGCGCCTTTGAGCTTTACCATCGCTTCACTCTGGGACGAAGTGTATCCCAAAGGCTCAATTTTGTGTTCGGCATCTTGACTGAAGCTGCTGACGCAGTTGGGGGAACTCGGGCACGCTGCGAGTTTTCCTGACACAATGCCGATATTGGCAGGTCTTTTTCCAGCAAACATGGTTTTTTCTCCTGGTATAGCGATAAAAGTAGCGATCGACAGTACCGCTACTGCTAGCAGTGATATTAAAATAACCAGGACTCTTTTCAATGCTGTCGGCGATTTTGTTTCAACTGTTTGCAAAGGATTAGCCCTCCAGAAAGTGCAAATTAAATCTAATTTTAATATTAATTGAAATTGACCTCGAAAAATCACAAAGATTTACTTTTTTCTTCAATTAACCAGTAAGTCAGCATTCTTCCTTTACCTTTAATCGGGATATAGCCTCGTTCTTCTAAAACAAACTGCTCTTTCAAACGCTCGTAAGTCGCCGCCGTAACTTGAATTTTACCAGGCAATCCATTCGACTCCATGCGTGAAGCAACATTAACAGTATCCCCCCACAAATCATAGCTAAATTTACTAATCCCAATAATTCCAGCCACCACTGAACCGCTGTGAATTCCGAGCCTCAATTGAAAATTTTCTCCCATTTTGGCATTAAACCTCCCCAAAGCTGCCTGCATCTCCAAAGCCAAAAGTGCGATCGCCTCAGAATGATCCTCCCGCGGCGTCGGCAAACCCCCAACCACCATGTAAGCATCCCCAATCGTCTTAATCTTTTCCAACCCGTGCAATTCAGACAACCTATCGAACTCCGAGAAAATCCCGTTCAAAATTTCTACCAACTGCGTCGGACTTTTGTGAGCCGAGAACTCTGTAAAACCCACCAAATCAGCAAACAAGACGCTCACCTCATCAAAATGGTCCGCTATCAACTTTTGCTCTTTTTGCAAGCGATCGGCAATAGGTTTCGGTAAAATATTCAGCAGCAATTTCTCTGTTTGCTCTTGCTGCAATTTCAGTGCTGCCTCAGCTTGTTTCCGCTGAATTAGCGAACCTAGCTGCGTAGCAACCGCACTCACTAATTCCAACAAGCGCGGTTGACCTTTCAGAACTTTTTCGCGATAAAAAATCAAAATAGCTAACACTTGATTGTCCGCCAAAATTGGCACCCCAAAAGCCGCTTTCAATCCCACAGCGGCCGCAATTTCCGACCGTAAAAAAACTTGTTCCGGTGCAGTAGAAACATCCTCGATCCATTCAGACTGCTGCGACTGCCAAATCCTCCCCTGGAGTCCCACACCGGGAGCAAAAGTTAACTGCCAACTTGTCTGTCGGAATTGGGCAAAACTGGAGTCGCTGACGTACCTGCCTGTCGCGCTTTTTAAAACGCCCTCACTGCAAGGAATCCAAGCTTCGCCCAGATTCCATTCAATTGTTTGGCAAATTAAACCTAAAATCACATCTATAGCAGACTCAAAATCCTCAGATTTGCTAATAGCTTGAGTTGCCTGCAGCAGCAATCTCGTTTCCATTTCCACCTGGCGGCGCTCAGCTATTTCCTGGTGCAACTGGATATTTTGATCTGTCAACTTTTGATTTTTTTCTTGCAATTGCATTTGCAATGAACGCACAGTAAGTTGATTGCTCACTCGCGCCAATACTTCTTTCACCTGAAAAGGTTTGGTGATATAATCCGCTCCGCCCACTTCAAAAGCTTTTGCTTTATTTATTCCTTCTTCTAGCGCGCTGAGAAAAATGATGGGAATTTCCCTAAATTCCGATTGTGATTTTAATTTTTTACATAGTTGGTAGCCGTCAATATCCGGCATCATAATATCGAGTAAAATCAAATCTGGTGCGCTCGATTGAATAGCATCTAAAGCCGAAAAACCATTAGTAACAGGTCGAACTTTATAGCCATTTTTTTGCAATATTCTAATCAACAAACGCAGATTATCTGGCGTATCGTCAACTACTAAAATATCCGCTTGATAGTTTTCAGTTTGTTCCGCCTTCATCTGCATTATCTGAGTCCTCCGCCTCGGCAATTAAATTGAGAATTTTCTGGTAATCAAAATTATCGAGATGACCCTGGAGGATTTCCGCCAATTCAGGATGAGGCTCCCTTATTTCGTCGATTGTCCTGACAATTAAGTCAAAATCAGCACTGCGGATTACCTGCTTCATGTTGTCTATCCATTCTGCAGGAAGTGTAGCTAAATAAGCAAGCGCAGCATTAGGGAGGGAGTCTGATAAATTATTTCGATCGCCTATTGAGATAAAGTCCGTTGAGTTAGAATAGAGATACTTCACCCCCAAATGTTTGGTGAGGGTATCAAATATATCTGTTTTGCGGAAAGGTTTGCTAATAAAATCGTCGCAGCCGACCAATAAAGCAAACGCTTGCCTCCCTTCAATTGTACTAGCTGTCAAAGCAATAATCTTTGGAATCGGGGAGTCGGGATGGGAAATATTCCTTTCCCCCTTTCCTTGCTGCTCTTCCTCTCTCTGCTTGATTCTAGCCTTAATTTGTTTAGTAGCTTCGTAGCCGTCCATTACTGGCATTCGCACATCCATCAAAATTAAGTGCGGATGCCAATTTTCCCACATTTCTATTGCTTCCTGGCCGTTGGTGGCTTGTTCCACCCCAAAACCTAAAGGAGAAAGCATTTTGACTAAAAGTTGGCGGTTGTCTTCGCGATCGTCCACAATTAAAATCCGGTAGCACGGTTGATTGGGTTTCAACCCAGTAACTTCGCGGTTAAGTTGCGGAGCGGGAAGATCAGCAGCATAAACCGCACCGACGGGAATTTCAAATTTAAAAGTGGTGCCGAGTTCCAGTTGACTTTCTACGACAATTTCTCCTCCCATCAGGCGGACAAATTGACGGCTGATATTCAATCCTAAGCCCGTGCCTTTCTGAATCTTTTGACCGGAAGCGGTTTGCACAAATGCCTTAAAAATATTGCCCAATTCTTCCGAAGCAATGCCCACTCCTGTATCTTCAATTTCAAAGAGAAGGAAAAAACCTGGCACAGTTAAATCCTCCGTCTCATCCCTCCATTCAACGGTTGCAGAATTACTGCTACTTCTCGAAAAATCCCGAATGCTTCTTGTGGTATCAAAGCAAGCTGTGGGACTCTCCAATAAATCCAGAAATCCCGATTTTTCTAACTTTATAACTCTTAAGATTATTTCGCCTCTTTGCGTAAACTTAATCGCATTACTCAGAAGATTAATCAGCACTTGCCGCAGTTTAATATCATCGGTTCGCACGTACTGGGGAACGTCAGCATCGCGCTGGAAACGCAACTGCAATTCTTGATTCTCTACCCGCAGTTGAAACATATCTTGCAAATCGTCAAGCAAGCGGTAGAGGTCGAAATTTTTCGGGTCGAGCGTCATCTGCCCCGCTTCGATTTTTGACAAGTCTAAGACTTCATTGATCAAGCTAAGCAAGTGTTCGCCACTACGGCGAATAATTCTCATATTTTCTCGGTTTTCGACAGTAAGATTCGGGCTGGGTTCCATGATTTGCGCGAACCCGAGTATGGAATTGAGAGGGGTGCGTAACTCGTGGCTCATATTGGCCAGAAACGTGCTTTTAGCTTTGTTTGCTGCTTCAGCAGCTAATGCGGCTTGTTGCAGTTGTTCTGTGCGTTCGTCAATTTGGGCTTCTAAGGTGTGGTGGTAATCTGCTAGTATTTTTTCGGCTTGTTTGCGATCGCTAATATCTTGAAAAGCTGCGATCGCATAAACAATATTTCCGCTAGCGTCAAAAATCGGCGTGGTATTGATCTCGATCGCAATTCTTTTGCCATCTTGACGGATTTCTACATCATCAACCTTGACAAATTCTCCTTTCAGTGCACGCAAAATTGGCAGATTATCCGGCGGGTAAAGCTCATCAGTATTGGCAACATAAAGTTGATAAGTAGCAGCTAATTGTTCCGCAGTGCTTTCCGGGATAATGTCTGCACCCAGCAAATCCCGCGCTGTCTGGTTGAAATAGGCGATCGAGCCGTCGGGATGATAAACAGATACCCCCACTGGCAAAGCTTCTAAAAATTGACTCAGGCGGCTTTCACTCGCAGACAGCGCCTCATTTGCTAGCTTTAACTCCTCGTTTACTTCTTGGCGCTTATGAATTTCATCTGTTAATTTTTGATCTTGCAAATAACTGTGAACTGCTTCCACTACCGTTAATTTTAAGTCTTCATTTTGCCAAGGTTTAGGGATATAACGGTACAATTTAGCATACTTGATAGCATTGCTCAGGGCTTCCAAATCAGCTTGCCCCGTTAGCATAATGGTCAGCGTCTCCGGCGAGCTTTCGTGAATTTTTCTGAGCAGTTCATCCCCTTTAATATCCGGCATAATATAATCGGAAAGCACCAAAGCAATCTCGTATTCATCGGCCTGCAAATCGGCCAGCAACTCTAAAGCATCAGCCCCCCCTTCAGCGGTTTCAATTATACACTGATCGCCGATCGCCTTTTTCAGTTCAATCTTTAAACTGTTCAAAACGTCAGGTTCATCATCAATACAAACAATCACAGGTTTTTTCATAAATTAGCCAGCCCCGATTTTATAGTCTCTATTAAGTCTTTGCTTTGCCAGGGTTTGTACAAACAACAGTATAAATCTGCTTCTTCTACTGCCCGCTGAACTGCCGCAGCATCCGCTTGACCCGTCAACATCACCTTAATAATTTTAGGATATTTTTGGTGAACTTTAATTAAAAGTTCGTCACCTTTAATTCCCGGCATCAGCCAATCAGAAACAACTACAATCACTTGATCTTCTTCTTGAAAATTCTCAAGTAAATCTAAAGCTTCATCACCACTTTCAGCTAATTCATAAAAGTAATCATTTTTAAATTCATTTTTTAGCTGCATCTTGAGAGTATTCAAGATATCGGGTTCATCGTCAACGCAAAGAATTACAGGCTTATTCATCTTTTCCTCTCTGCTTGAATTTTAGTAGGTTTACCGACATAGCGTGCTTTTACGTTATTGATTTCGGGCAAGGATGCAGGATATCTGTTCCCTATCTTATTTTAATAGGACTTCGGAAGATCAACCCAGTTTCTCGTAATAAATCTTGTATTTGTCAGCGAGACAGCGACGAGTGTCAATCGATTTTAGATTTTAGATTTTAGATTAAAGAATTGAAGCATTGACTTGCGCGAGATAAATTCGGGCGTTTGTTTATCGGATACAGGTTTTTTATTTCTGGACGGATGAATCCGGGGGCTTGCATCCTGGATGCTTTCCGTCAGAGGGAATCAGCCTCCAGCAGGTAAGTTTTGTTTAATAAATTGGCAGCGAGACTGTAAAAGTTGTCTGCCCCGGTACAGAATCTACAGCAATTGTGCCTTGGTGTTTTTCCACAATTTTTCTTACAATATCCAATCCCAAACCGCTACCTTCGCCCGCAGATTTAGTCGTAAAAAAGGGCTGAAAAATTTTGGGAATAACTTCTGAGGGAATACCTTTACCGTTATCAGTAAACTTGAGGAAAATATTTTCCTCTTGCTGCCGAGTTTCAATTGTCAAAATACCTTTATAATCCATTGCTTGCAGGGCATTATGAACGAGATTAGTCCAAACTTGATTTAAATCATCGGGATAGCACATAATTTGGGGTAAATCTCCATAATTTTTAACTACTTCTATACCGTGTTTCAGTTGATTTTGATAAAGGGTTAACACCGTTTCAATGCCATCGTGCAAGTTCGCCTGGACTTTTTCTGGTTTGCTATCAAAATGAGCGTAGGTTTTTAAGGCAAATACTACTTTTCCCGACTTCGCTGTTGCTCTTTGGATCAGGCTAATACTTTTTTTAAAGCTCGCAAACTGGTAAGCACTATTTAAAACTACTTCCCAATCCGGCGATTTAAAAAGCGGCAAAAACTCTTCTATTTTTTCGTAGATTTCCATGTCAACTAAAGTATCCGCAATTTCCTCGGCGTTTTCAACAGATTCTGCACTCAAATCCGCCGTCAACTGCTGCTTAAATTTGCGCTTTTCTCTGCTTGTGAATAAAACTTCTTGATGGGTGGCTCTGTAGAGTAAAGCTAAAAAATAAGCTTTGCTTTCCTCAGAAAGTTGTTGATAAATTTCCGGAAATTTTTCTAAAAACTCGTCAGAAAAATTAGCTATATTATTAATAGAGGAACCTATAATGCCTAGGGGGGTATTGATTTCGTGGGCAAGGCCGGCAATCAGTTGTCCCAGGGCTGCCATTTTTTCCGATTGAATCAAATGCTCTTGGGTGGCTTGCAGTTGGTGAAGCGCCGTTGCTAAATCTTGATTTTTCTCTTGCAAAGTTTGTTGCAGTGAGCAAATTTTTAAATGAGTTTCTATCCGGGCTAAAACTTCTTCAACCTGAAACGGTTTAGTAATAAAGTCAACTCCGCCAACTGCAAAAGCTTTAACTTTATCCAGCACGTCATTGATCGCACTAATAAAAATAACAGGAATGTCTTTGGTTATTTCAGAAGCTTTGAGTTGCTGGCAAACTTGATAGCCGTCCATTTCCGGCATCATAATATCCAGCAGCACTAGATCCGGGGGTATTTTTTGAGCTGCAGACAATGCTAGCTTGCCATTGGGTACCGGGCGAACTTGATAGCCTTTTTCGCTCAAAATTCCTGTCAGCAGCCGCAGGTTTTCTGGGGTATCGTCCACTACTAAAATATTAGCTCGATTGGTTTTAGGTAAAGTTGAAGTCATCGGGTATTTACTGTTTCTCGCTGAACTCGATTATGTTCAAAATTCTGTCATATTCAAAATTATTAATGCAATCTTGAAGCTTGGCCGCAAGAGAGGGATTGACAGTGCCGATTTGTGCGATCGAAGTCGCGATCGCCTCCATGTCCACACTCAAAATACTTTGCTTGAATTGGGCCATCCAGTCTGGAGAAAGAGAGGCGAAAGCCTCCGGTGTCAGCACATCCTGACTTGGCTCCCCTAAACCTGCGCCACTGACTGCTGTTGGATCTTCATAAATATAGCGTACTCCTAAATGTTTTCCCATTGCCACAAAGATATCCTCCTCTCGGAACGGTTTCCGCATAAAATCATCGCAACCCGCCGAAAGAATCACCGCCCGTTCTTCCTCCAAAACGCTAGCAGTTAGGGCCACAATCGCCGTTGCTTGCCCGCCAGTTGTAGTTTTAATCTGTTTCGTTGCGTCATAGCCGTCCATGACAGGCATTCTCATGTCCATCCAAATCAGATGCGGTTCCCACTCCATAAAAATATCAACCGCTTCTTTACCGTTATTCGCTTCTCTCAACTCAAATCCGAGTGGACTGAGAAGTTTTACTAACAGTTGGCGGTTCAAAGGTTTGTCGTCCACAATTAGCAAGCGATAACTCGGCTGATTCGGTTCGAGGGCAACAACTCGGCGTTGAGTTTTTTTGGTTTCAATATCACTAGCTTCAACCAGATGAACTTGGATATCAAACTGAAATACTGCACCCTTTCCGAGCTCGCTGCTAACAGTAATTTCACCTCCCATTAATTGCACGAACTGGCGGCTAATAGCTAAACCTAAACCAGTTCCTTCCTGAGAATCTTTACCTGTTTTCGTCTGCACGAATGCTTCAAACAACTGATGGATTTCCTCAGCAGCAATGCCTCCACCAGTATCTTGAACTTCAAAATGCAGCCAGTAGCGGCCGGGCAATTGGTCAGTGCTGTTTTTATGTATATTCCGCCTTCCTCCTTTGACTTGCATCGACACTCCCCCTTCTGAAGTAAATTTAATTGCATTATTGAGCAAATTAATTAACACTTGCCGCAATTTAACTTCATCCGTACAAATGTAATTGGGAACTTCTGCGTCTCTGTCGAAGATTAATTGCAAACCTTTTTGCTCAGCTTTGAGCGCAAACATATCTTCTAAATCGTCGATTAGTTGGTACAAATTGAAGCTTTTTTCATTAATCGTCGTGCGTCCGGCTTCGATTTTTGACAAGTCTAAAACTTGGTTAATCAAAGCCAGTAAATGTTCGCCACTCCGCAGGATAATTCCGACATCTTCTTGATGTTCCTGAGACAAAGTTTTACTGCGGATCATGACTTGAGCAAAGCCGATGACCGCGTTCAGGGGCGATCGCAATTCGTGGCTCATATTGGCGAGAAAGGTACTCTTCGCTTTGTTGGCTGCTTCGGCCGCTTCTTTCGCCTGCTGCAGTTTGATTTCCGCTTGTTTGTTATCAGTAATATCTTTAATAAAACCTTCGTAGTAAAGTAGATTTCCTGCTTCATCGCAAGCAGCGCGACAATTTTCCGAAATCCAGATTATGCTGCCATCTTTGCGGTAAATTTCCGATTCAAAGTTTGATAGTATCCCGTACTCGTTCATCAGCGCTGCAAATTCGTCGCGGCGGTTGGGTTTCACGTAAAGCTGGTTATGGAAATTCGGCTGTGCTGCTATTAATTCGGCGGGCGAGTCGTAACCATAGATGTTAGCTAAAGCGGGGTTAGCGCTGATGTATTTCCCGTCAATAGCAGTTTGAAAAATTCCATTTAAAGCATTTTCATAAATGTTGCGGTACTTTTCTTCTGCTTCCCGGAGGGCAGCTTCTGCTTTTTGGCGCTCGGTAATATCGCTAGAAATCGACAAAAAACAAGCTTCTCCGTCAATATCGATGGTTTCTATCGACAGCAGGGCCGTTCTTTCTGTACCATTTTTATTGCGAAACCTCAGCTCATAATTGTGAAGTGCTGTCTTATTTTTTAACATTTGAATCATGCGATCGCGCTCTCCCAAACTCGCCCAGAAATTGAGTTCTACCGCTGTTTTTCCAATGATTTCGTCGTGACTGTACCCCATCATCCGACAAAAGCTCTCATTGGCTTCTATGTGGCGACCATCGCTGATTCGAGTCAGGGTAATTGCATTAGGACTTAAACGGAAAGCTTTAGAAAACTTTTCTTTTGCCTTGGCAAGATCGGCGGTACGTTCTGCAACTTGCACTGCTAAATTGTCGTTGTATTCCTTTAATAATTTCTCCGCTAGTTTGCGTTCTGTAATATCTTGAAAAGCGCACATCCCGTAGATAATATTTCCTTGAGCGTCATAAATAGGAGTTCCCCAAACTTGCAGGGGAACAGTTTTGTCAGTCGAGGAGATTTCAATGTCATCAACAGTTACACTTTTACCCTGCAAAGCATTTAAAATTGGGTCGCGTTCCGCCGGGTAAATTTCCTGAGTACCCGCTAAATAAACTCGGTAGGATTGACGTAAACTTTCGGAATCGGCTGGGACAATTCCTTGAGATAAAAGTTGCTCTCCGGTAGGATTAATGTAGTAAGGTTGACCTTTGGAATCTGCAATAAAAATCCCTAGCGGTACGGCATTAAAAAATTGTTGGACTCGGTTTTCGCTTTCCAACAGAGAAGTAAATGAATGCTGCAATTGCTCGGCCATACTGTTAAAAGCAGTGGCAAGTTCTCCGAGTTCATCTTCGCGATTCAGAGTGAGCTTTGTATCCCATTCATTCCGTGCCAAAGCTTTCGCCGCCGCATTCAATCTTAAAATCGGCTGAACTACCCATTTAGCAGTAAGAATCCCCAGAATTGTCGCCCCCATCAATGCTGCAAGCGACAGTAAAAAAGTCGTGCGCGTGTTGAGGTTAATTTGCTCCATAAAGTCAGACTCTGGTACAACTACTACAATCAGCCAATCCAACCCTCGATCGTCTTTAAAAGGAGCTACCTGAATAAAATTTCGCTTGCCATCAATATCAAAAGTAAGTTGTTGAGAAATATTGATTTTAGTTAAGCTGTCGTAGAATTTATCTAAATGTTGTGCAGTTTGGCGAATTACCGGATTCTCGCTTTCTGAAGCTTTAATGCGCCTTGTTTCTTTACCTTCCACCACGAATTCTGGACTCGCCGTTGAAGTAGCAATTAACATCCCCGATCGCTCCATGACAAAAGTTTGTCCTGATTTGCCAATTTTGAGGCTAACCAGAAATTCTTTGATTCGGGAAAAGAGCAAATCGCTGCCAGCTACTCCTAACAATTTGCCAGCGTCGTCGTAGATAGGCAAAGCAGCAGTAATTGCCAGTTCCCTCGTCAAAAAATCTGTATAAATTGGAGTCCAAATTGGTTTTTTAGCCGCAGCCGCAGCTATGTACCAAGGGCGAGTTCGCGGGTCGTAAAAATTGGGTGAAATTTGCACTAATTGAACGCGGTTTCCCTGAGAGTCCGCAGTATATCGAGATAATTTATTGCCAGTAGAGCTGTCAGCAGCCGATATCAAAATCCCATTTTTAGTGCGGATTGCTCCAGAGTGTTCTCCATTTTCTTTGCCTGTGTAAATGATGCTGATAGAATCAAAATATTGAATTTGTTCGAGGAAATGATGTTCCAGTTTTTGCTTTTCTTCTAGGTTCAAATGCCCCAGTTTTATGCCTTGAACGTTCAGGTGATTGACAATGTGGGGAATTGACATATAATTTTCCATGCGGTCTTTGATGCGATCGCTAATTTCTCCCCGCAACTGAGCGGCCACATCGTTGACTGCCCGCTGACCGTTTTGGAAAGATAGCCAACCTACAACTCCTACCGTGCCGACAATTTGCACTAAAAAAGGAACCACGAGCACCGTTTGTAATGGAACTTTGCCGATAAATTTTGTAGCCAAACGATTGAGGGGTTTAGGAAACATATTCGTCCTAAAAGTAATTTAAATGGGCAGTTGAAATTAGTAGATTTTATAATCTTAGAGGGATAGACCAGCGAGTCATATCAAACCCGGTTAATCATATCACTTCCGGTTGCACTCATACATGACTGTTGACTGTTGACTGTTGACTGTTGACTGTTGACTGTTGACTTGGTGTCGAAAAACTCAATGCTTGACTGTTGACTGTTGACTTGGTGTCGAAAAACTCAATGGTTGACTGTTGACTGTTGACTGTTGACTGTTGACTTGGTGTCGAAAAACTCAATGGTTGACTGTTGACTGTTGACTGTTGACTTGGTGTCGAAAAACTCAATGGTTGACTCTTATCCGATGCAACGGGAAACGATATCACTCATTATCAAATTGTTTGAGTTCGACGTTTAAGAGTTTTGAGGACTTCCGTCCTCACTAAGTAAGTAGGTGCAAATAAACATTACATGGTTCGGGCGGGTGAGAGGACTCATCTACTCGCTTCGATCGTGGATCTTAACTCAACCCTCCCTGATAAGATACTATGGTTATTTGGCGATGACCTACTTACAAACTTAAAGTTCGCGATCGCACTCCGACCCAAGACAGCGGGTTTCTGCTTGGCTCAAACACCGGGTTTTCTACTGCATCTGCGGGATCGAACGAAGTATTGCTGTGAAAAAACCAAGGTGAGGATTACCCGTGGAGCGCGGACTAACTTAATTAGAGTACGATCGCCCAAATGTTAGCACGATCGCACTATCCACAGCAGCACACACCCGAAAAATCTGTATTTACCTGCGATTCAACTCCATCCTTTCGCCGTAACGTAAAAGCATATCCAAACTCTCCAAACGATTTTGCCAAGTTTGCACTTGATAGCTATTTTCGGCAGAATGCAAGCGCATCGAAGATTGAAATTGAGATTGAAAACTCCCCAACAATCTTTTAGCAGTTGCTAAACTTTCTCTAGAAGGATTTGCCGCCAACTTGCTCAAAGCTTGCGCCAATTCATCGGCTCGACTTTGCAAAACTTTCAGTTCAGATTCCGACACCCGCAACTGATTGTTAGCCAACAAAAAACTCCATTCCTGCTTGAGAGCAGTATACCGCGAAGCCGCCGCCGCAAACGGCTGTCGGTAAGGAATCGGCTCTGCAGCAGAAGTGGAACGCACTGGGGTGCCTTGAGTGCGGTTAAAAAAGCCCTGCATCCCGCTGCTGATACTTTCCACCGCAAAAATAGCATAGCCCCCAGTCGGCAAATCGCGCAAAGCTTGAATTTGGTCGATCGCCACAACT
Source organism: Microcoleus sp. B5-D4 (assembly GCF_036705145.1). Taxonomy (NCBI): domain Bacteria; kingdom Bacillati; phylum Cyanobacteriota; class Cyanophyceae; order Oscillatoriales; family Microcoleaceae; genus Microcoleus; species Microcoleus sp. B5-D4. Next base: position 14,972 of record NZ_JAUBTV010000007.1, read on the forward strand.
TCCGGGAGAGTCAACAACTTAACCGACGGAGAAATCAAAGCCGAACCAAGCATTTGTTCCTTTACCAACGGTTCCGTAATGCGCTGAAGTCGGTTAGTATCCAAAGCATAAGTCATCGGCACAATCAAATCTACAATACCTTGACGAGCCCAAACTTCCCAATTTTGCTGAATTTTGTAAATCCGCTGACTTTCCGGGTGCGGAAACACCGCCACCGACAGAATTGTGCGCGGATAGTTCTGGCGCAAAAGCTGAGAAACTTCAGCTACAAAACTATTAATTTGATTAGTTTTAAATTCAACCCACTGCCGCCATAAACTGCCGTTCCGGGGGGAAATATTCACCGGATCTGCACCAGTCAACTGCTTAAATTGCTGCCTCGCAGCAATACCGTAACCGTAAGTAAAATTCGCATTGTCATCTTGAAAAGGATAGCGAATATAGTCTAATTGCACCCCATCTACTTTGTAGTTATTGGCAATTTCGCTGACAATTTGTAGCAAATAATTCCGCGCTTCCGGGTTCGCAGGATCGAGATAAAATTTACCATCGTTAGGATTTTGCGTGCGTCCTTTATTGTCAATATTTGCCCAATCTGGATGAGCGGAAAGCACCGGGCCTGGATAAGAACTAGGCTGGCCAATTAAAGTATTGTGGCGCTTATTTCCTATGGCAAAAACCCAAACCCAAGCGTGCAGTTCCATGCCTCGCTCGTGGGCTAATTTAACTGCCGATGCCAGCGGATCCCAGCCAACAGTCAGGGGATTTTGTTGCGGTGCAACTTGACTGGGATAAATGGTATATCCGGCATTCAAAGTTTCAAAGAAAACAGTATTGATACCGGCGGCGGCGAGTCGATCGAACACTGCCACCAAACCCTGTTCAGATCGTGCTGCGACGATCGTCCCGCGATCGAGCCAAACCGCCCGAATTTCCGCCCCAACCCGCTGTCCTTCCTTCGGGTAATTTTGCCACAGCAACTGCCGCGCTTCCACCCACTGCGATCTCGCCTCCGCGTAGTTTTGCTGTTGCAGGAGTTGGTCAAAAGTTTGCAAAACCTGCCGCGCTTGGGCGATCGCCCGCCCCCTGATCGCTTGTAGAACAGGGGGGCGACCGGCTGCCGGGCCGCCTCCGCCCTGTTCTGCAGCCACCAGTTGAGGGGAGGTAGCAGCATTGAGATTGATGGCGGTATTGGCTGAATTAGATGCTGTTAGGGCGCTTTCAAACCTGCCGAGGAGGTTAGTGAGTTCTTGGCGCATCAAGTACGCTTCAATGCTGACGATCGGCTTATTGGAATTTGGCTGCACGTCCAAACCCGCCGGCGCCGACTGATCGGAAGGGTCTGTAAAAGTTGCAGGAACTGGATCGGGAAGGGAACCAGAGGGAGAAAGTCGGCTCAGCGGGGTACTACGCGGCGAACTAGGGCTGTTTCTACTGACTCTGGAGGGGGGACTTGGCAGTGGGAGCGCGACACCAGTGGGCGGCGCTAGAGGTACAGAAGCGATTGTGCCTCCCCAGCGGGCGATCGAGGCTTGCAGCCAAGCCTTATCTACATTTGCCGAACCGTCGCTACCCCAGCGCCAGCCAAGATAGGTAGCGCGATCCGTGGCGATGGCTGCGGAGGAACCGGAACTATCTTTCCAAGTAGCAATAGTTTGACTGTTCGCATCAGCCGGAATCAAGACACCGCCTTGGACTGAAACATTTTTTTGTTCTGGTGGCACCCAACTGTTAGAAGTAGTGCAAGCCAGATCTCGACAGCGGCTGCGTGGTTGTGGCGTCGCCGGCTGGGTTAACGGAAAAGCCCAATAGGCCCCAAGGAGCGAGCGCAAAGATTGGCGCACCAAGGCCGGGGAACTGCGGCCGACGGGGCCCGAAGCAATCAAGCGGCCGCCCTGGGAGGCCCAAGCTTCTAAAACTTTAATTTGCGTCGGACTCAAAGTTTCAATATTGGGCAAAAACAGCACGTTAACGCCTGTTAAATCCGCCGTACTTTTGATTTCTTCGAGATTGATTGGTTTGTAAGCAATGCCGCTTTCCCAGAGGCGCGTGGTAATCTTTACCCAGTCGGGAGAATTCTCGGAACTGCGAACAACGCCCAGAACTACTTCTGCGAAACTCGGAGAGGGAAATAGGATGAAGAGATTGAGTAATGTACTCGCTAGAGTTCCAATTAAGACTCTTTGCAAGAAAGTAAAAAAGCGAATTTTTTGAACCTGGGAGCAGGCATCAGGCATTTGAACAGGCTTTTTGATTTGTTGCATAAATATGAGAATTACTCACCACACCGCTAAAGAAAAATTTAATAACAATTAAGAGCGATCGATTTTAGATTTTAGATTTTAGATTTTAGATTTGGGGTTTTAGATTTGGGATTTTAGATTTAAATCTGGGTCTATTCCTCATGACTGTTGACAGTTGACTGTTTGGACATTTGGGCCTTTGAACAATACCGATGCCACCGAAAACGATTTTAGATTAAAATCTGTGTGCATTTGGGTTGAAAAACCAAAAATACAATTAAGAGGCCAACAGTCAACAGCCAACAGCCAACAGCCAACTGTCAACTGTCAACTGTCAACTGTCAACACTTTTCTAAGTTGCAGCTTCATTCACCGGAAAACGATCGATTAACTGCATCGCCCGACAAGCATTCCTCCGCAAAGAATCCGAAACATGAGGAACATGAGGAATCTGAGACAAGAAATCCAAAGTCCGGCGCAAAATCCGCACCACATCCCCTTCATCCAAACTCGTATGGCTAATCAGTTCCAGCCATTCAACGCCCAGAGCCCACTGTTCGACCAAAGTCACTAAATCCCGTTCCAGCCAAATCGGGATTGCAGCTTCATGACGGTACTGAACTTGAAACAATCGGCGGCGCAGGCCTTTTTGCAGATTGTCCAAAGGTGCCAAAACTTCCGGGGACAGCGAGTAGTGAGTCCAACTGTCCGGCCTGGAAACTTCTGTAACTAAAGCCGCGCAAGCAGCAGCGAGGTGGTGGGGGTCGAGTTCATCAAACTCCGCAGACATTAGGGACAAACCCAGCCACAGTTCATTATCGCCACGAATGGCGGCGCAAGCTTGGCCCAAGACTGTGGGCACTAACCTGTCGGAGGAGTCATCTCGGTTTACAGTTGCCGAAACTACTCTTTCTAAGCAGCCGAAATTCAGCAAGATGTCGATTAAATTGAGAAATTGCTCCCAGTAGCGAGCTCGCTGCTTTTCTAAGTCTTGTTCGCTTTTGCGAACTTCTTTTTTCAATTCTTCTCGGCGGCGCTGGCGTTTGAGCAAAGTACCGGGATTGCCCCATTCTAGAACCGGGTGAATTTCTAGCTTAGCTTCTACGGCTGCGATTTTCTGCAGTTGCTCGATCGCCTCTGGGCTGGGTTCTGGTGTCGGCAATTGTGGGATCGATGCAGCAATTGAAGCAGTTTCTTCAGTTCCCAAGCGGCACTGGCCGAGTCTCAGAGCCATTTCCGGCGGCGGGTTCAAGGTATCTGCAACGCTCAAGCGGGGTAATTCGGCGTGCAGGGTAGCAACATCGCTAATGGCGACGATATACCAGCGGTTATCTTTGCCCAAGCACACCAAATTTGGAGCTTGGCCCGAACCTGCGATTTTGGCAACCAATACGGCGGGTACAGGATTTGTGTGCGATCGTTTGGCTGTCGGAACGTGCTTACCTTTGAGACTCAGAACCGTGCCGAGCACTGCAAAAGCCACAGCTACGGACATCTCCTTAAATCTGGCTTCTTCAGCTTGCTGCAAGAGAATTTTGAGCAAACGTTTGTCTTCTTTGAGTCTTGCCTGCAATTTTTCGTAATGGGCGAGCTCTTTTTCCAGGGTGGAGACATTTCCTCCGGCCGCCAGGGACTGTTCAAGCACCGCCAATTCTGTTTGCAGCCGGTCTAATTCTTCTTGCTGTGGCTGCAAGTACAAGGTAGACAGGTATTGACCGAAACTCCGCTCTACCAACTCTTGAGCTTCATCGAGAGTGTGAGTTTGCAGCAAATTCAGCACCATGCCGTAGCTGGGCGTAAACTGACTGGCGAGGGGGTCGGCTTTGGCTGTTGCCAAATAAGAGGCTTCTTTTGCGCCTTCAAAGCGCGTCTGAACTGCGACGACGTGCCCCAGCTTGTCCATGCCCCGCCGACCAGCCCGACCGGCCATTTGCAGGAATTCTGAAGCGTTTAGCAGTCGGTGTCCCTTGTCCGTGCGCTTGGAAAGGGTGGAAATGACTGTGGTGCGGGCGGGCATATTAATCCCGGCTGCTAGGGTTTCGGTGGCAAATACAACTTTAATTAAACCTCTGCCAAAAAGTTCTTCTACTAAACCTTTCCAAGCGGGCAAAATCCCTGCGTGGTGGGCGGCGATGCCTTTTAAAAGTGCTTCTTTTTGACCGAAGCGTTCTGCTTCTGGGTTTCGCTGTAAAAAATCGTCAATGATGCGTTTGAGTTCGGCTGTTTCGGCTTCGTTAACCAGGGAGAAATTGCCGACTTCTGCGACTGCTTGGTCGCACCCGCGACGGCTGAAGATGAAGTAAATTGCTGGTAGCATATCTCGATCGTCCAACCGGGATAAAACATCGGTCAAACTCGGAGTGGGAATGCTGCCTCTTTCTACTTTTTGCCCCTTCTTTTTGGGGACTAACCGGCCATTAACTCTTTTGCCGGTCTCGTCTAGCAGGGGAAATATCCCCTTTTGGTTGGCGAAGTGGAATTGCAGCGGCACTGGCCGAAAGTCTGAGTAGACGAGCTCTGTGGGCCCGTGGACTTTGTTAATCCAGTCTGTGAGTTGGTCGCTATTGGCAACGGTTGCTGAGAGGGCGAGCAGTTGAATTTCGCTCGAACAGTAGATGATCGATTCTTCCCAGACGGTACCGCGCTGGCGATCGTTCATGTAGTGACACTCGTCGAGCACCACGGTTTCTACTCCGGTGAGGGAAGTACCGACTTCTCCGATCGGCGTACCGTAGAGCATATTCCGAAATATTTCGGTAGTCATCACCAAAATCGGCGCATCTCGATTGACGGAGATGTCGCCCGTCAGCAAACCTACGTTGTCGTCTCCAAATTGACTGCGGAAGTCGCGCAGCTTTTGGTTAGACAAAGCTTTGAGAGGAGTGGTGTAGAAGACGCGCCGCCCTCGGTCGAGTGCTTGATGGATGGCGTATTCCCCGATTAACGTTTTCCCAGAGCCTGTGGGAGCGCACACGACAACGGATTTACCTGCATCGAGGGCGGCGATCGCCTCTCTCTGAAAGTTATCTAGCTCGAAGGGAAATATTGTCTTCAGATCCAGCTCTGGGCGGTTCTGGGCAGTGTCTGGCACAAGGATTATTATAAGGTTGCAGGGTAAGTATGCTTAAATCTTGCTGAAAGCAAGTCAGCAGAGGACTGTATTGATTTTAGACCAACGCCCGCAAATCGGCTATGAAGTCATTAGTCATTAGTCATTAGTCATTAGTCATTAGTCATTAGTCATTAGTAACAATTACCCGTTACCAATGCCCCATGCCCCATGCCCCATGCCCCATGCCCAATTCCCCAAGTTTCCTTCTATGATTCCAGTTATTTCGACTATTCCTGTGGTGCAGCTTGCTTCGGGCGATCGGCTTTCACTGCAAGTCTATCAGTTCCAAGGTGCGATTCCCGGCAAAAAAGCTTATCTCCAATCTAACCTGCACGGCGCTGAGATTAGCGGTAATGCTGTGATTTACCAATTAATTGAGTTTTTAATGTCTTTGGACAGCAGCCAGTTAAGCGGGGAAATTTGGCTAGTTCCTGTTTGTAATCCTGTGGGTGTCAGCCAGCGATCGCACCATTTTTCCCCTGGTCGCTACAATCTTTATGATGGGGTAAATTGGAACCGGATTTTCTGGGATTTTGAAAAACAAGAGGAAGATATTCTGGGCTTTACTAAGTCTCACATCCATCTCGATGCCGATACTGTCAAAGTTAATTACAGAAAAGCGATTGCTTTGAGTTTTGCGAAAGAGTTGGCAAAAATTAACGCTCCTAGTTGCCGCCCCTACAGCGAACTTTACCGATATCAGCTACAATCTTTGTGTTTGGATGCTGACTATGTGCTGGACTTGCACAGTTCTACGAATCAAAGTTTAGATTACCTTTATTGTTTTAATTCCCGCGAGGAGAGTGCGAAAGCTTTTTTGCTCGATCGGGCTATCTTGATGAACGAGTACGATGGCGATGCTTTTGACGAGGCGTTTCTCAAGCCCTGGCTGGCTTTGGAGAAGATTTTAGCAGAGTTGGGAAGTGCGATCGAATTTGATGTGGAAGCTTGGACTTTAGAATTAGGTTCGGGGATGGAAATGAATCCCGAGTCGGTGGCGAATGGCTTGCGGGGAATCAAAAATTACTTAGCAAGTAAGGGTTTATTGAAAATAGATGGATTTCCTCTCCCGGAAACTGCGAATCATCAAGTTATTTTCACCCCCAAGAATTCGGTGATAAAATACTACGCGCCAGCGGGCGGGATGATTCAAAATCGAGTGCAATTGGGGAGTTATGTCAAAAAGGGCGATCGGCTTTATCAAATTCTCAGCTTTAATAAGAATGGGGAATTTCCGAGTTTGGTTGATGTTTGTGCTGAGTCGGATGTTTTCATTTTTGATGTTTCGACCAATCAGTCAGTAAATCAAGGAGAGTATGTGTTGTCTGTGATGGCAGATTGAGAAGACCAAGAAACTCGGTTTCTTCAAGAAAGCGGGTTTCTGAAAACCTATTGGTAGTCGAACCATAATTTACGATATACTATTGAATAGGGCTTGTTTAAATTCCGCTGCACTTTTATAATAAATTTCAGGATTGTCAATTAAAGCGCGATCGATAACTGTGGCTAGCGGTTGAGGAATCGCATAAGTGCGATCGCGCACAGGAACCGCATCATTTTGTAAAACCGCCAAAAACGGATCTTGATCCTCCAAATTTCGCGGGGAATATCCCGTTATCATCACATACAAACAAGCCGCCGCCGCCCAAACATCAACATCCGGTTGCGTGTACTTATAATTTACTACCTGCTGTCGCGGCATAAAATACGGCGTACCCACAACATTACCAGTCATCGTTTGGCCGCTTAAACCCGCTTGATCAAAAGCCTTTGCTAACCCATAATCCCCAATTTTTGCAACTTGTTTCCCACCCACATTCGCCAGAAAAATATTCCCCGGTTTCAAATCCCGGTGAATCAAACCCCGTCCTTTTGCAAAACTACCATCAGCCAATCTGACATTGGGAATTTCTGCATTATGAGTGTAAGTTAAACCATCTAAAACTTGCAAAATAATAGCCACAGCCTCACCAATCGGCAAAGTGCTGAAACCGCGTTTTTCCATCAAATCAACAACACTACCGCCATCGCAGTATTCCATCGTGAAAAAGAAAGTTTCATCCGCATAACCAAACTCTTTTAATCCTACCACATTGGGATGTTTTAAAACTTTCATATTTTCAACTTCCCGCAAAAACCAATTAACCGCCCGCTGATTTGCCGCCACTTTTGGCAACATCACCTTCAGCGCAACTTGTTCCTTTGTCCGCTTGTGCTGCGCCAAATAAACCAAACTAAAACCTCCCCTACCCAATTCTTTGAGCAAAAGGTAATCGCCGAGAACTCCGATATGGCTTTCATTAGCCACAGCTTTCAACAGAAAACCTTGCAGCATTTCCCACAGATTGGCTTGATTTGAGGGAACGATTGGTGGTGATTGTTGTTGGAGATTTTTGGCAATTTCCGGGTCAATAGCAACAGCAACTCGAAAAGAAGTATCGCTGAGTGTAAATTCATCTCCCCCCTGCAAGTCATATTCTGGGAATTGGATTTGAGCCGCTTCTTCGGGAGTGTGATGAGCTTCTCGCTGACCGATTTTTTTGCCATTAACAAAAGTGCCATTTTTGCTACCGAAATCGCGCACCCGGATATCGGGAGGATTGATATCTAGCAAACAGTGATAGCGGGAAATGGTGCGATGTTTTTCGTCGTCGGGAATCTTAGGATAGCAATCTTTGGCGCGGCCAATAATGCAAGTTGTGCGGGTGTCAAAGATGAATTCTCGGCCTTTGAGATTCCCGGAAGTGATGGTGAGGGTAACTTTTGAGCTCATATCGATTTCGTATTTGGGATTTTGGACTATCGAAACTCTTACTCTCCCCCTTAACAAGAGGCTAACTCTTACTCCCCCCCTTAGCAAGGGGGGGCTGGGGGGGTAAAACGCCCGATGTTATAAACGATTAAATCTAATCTACCCTCCTAACTCTAACTCCCGCCCTTAGCAAGAAATTAACTCTTACTCCCCCCCTTAGCAAGGGGGGGCTGGGGGGGGTAAAACGCCCGATGTTCTCAGCGATTAAATCTAATCTACCTAACTCTAACTCCCGCCCTTAGCAAGAAATTAACTCTAACTCCCCCCCTTAGCAAGGGGGGGCTGGGGGGGGTAAAACACCCGATGTTCTCAACGATTTAATCCCCTCTACAATAACCTCTAAAACCCCATCCAAATTATGATAAACATCCTCATTAGTAAACCTCAAAAAATTAATCCTTGCCGCTTCAATAAACTCTTGCCTTTCTGCATCATATTCTACAGCGCCATCCACAAAATGGCTGTCACCATCAACTTCTAGTGCTAACTTGATTTCGGGCGAGTAGAAATCTAGCACAAATGCTGCTACACTATATTGTCTGCGAAATTTACAATTCTCAAGCTGTCTGTTTCTGATCCGTTTCCATAGCTGCTTTTCAGCTTCTGTCATTTCTCTGCGAAGCTTCTGCCGCTTGAATTTTTCTGAGCTTCTGTTGTAGAGTTTTGTCATTGTTATATAGGATTTAACCCCCCCCAGCCCCCCCTTGCTAAGGGGGGGAGTAAGAGTTATTTGAGTTTTATTGTTGGTTGTTTGATATTTTTACCCCCCCCAGCCCCCCCTTGGTAAGGGGGGGAGTAAGAGCGTTTTTTTAGTTTGTTCGTTTGTTGTTTAGATTTTAACCCCCCCCAGCCCCCCCTTGGTAAGGGGGGGAGTAAGAGCGTTTTTTTAGTTTGTTCGTTTGTTGTTTAGGATTTAACCCCCCCCAGCCCCCCCTTGGTAAGGGGGGGAGTAAGAGTTATTTGAGTTTTTTAGTTGGTTGTTTGATATTTTTACCCCCCCAGCCCCCCCTTGGTAAGGGGGGGAGCAAGAGTTATTTGAGTTTTATTGTTGGTTGCTTAGTCTTGGTTGTTAATGCAAACTACAAATTTTGTTTCTAAATTATGGAGTTTGGAGGCTGTTGGTGGGGAGGTAGAAACCGGGTTTCTTCCTGAATCTGGGTGATGATACATAAATTATCGCAGAAACCCGGTTTCTGAGATTGATTTTACTTTGATTATTTGCTCGTTATGTCCCGACAACCCCGTCGGAAACCTAGACAGGGCATGGCTTCGTGGTTTTGGGCTTTGTTATAAATCTTTATGAAATGCTGAAACGCTTAGATGTTACAGTCTACAAGTCTCGACGCGAGAGGAGAGAACAGCACCCAGCTACCAACATTTTTCTTTACCACCCACCCCCCTCCCAATATAAACCCCCCAGGGAAGTGAGCTTCTGGTGCTTTCTCTGAAAAAGTGAGGTCTTTGTATTTAAAGTAGTAGTGCAGCCATTGGTTATTTTTTCTCCAGCCTACCCGATCGCCAAACTTATCCCAAACCTCCCTATCAAATTCTCTGGTTCCCCCCAAACTTTGATAGATGCGCTTCTGCACGCTAAAGCCGAAGCGCCCATTGCTGTATTTTACCCAAAGTTGGTCAATGGTTCGCAAGTCCTCGCAGGGGAATTTATCAATATGTTCTACATCCAGCCATTCTTCTTTCTCCCTACCCGCCACCTTCAACATCACTCTCGCCGTTTCCTCATCGGCTTCTTTCCACTTTTTAGCCGCCAATAAATTCCGCAAGTTTATATAATCCATCCCCACGGCTGAAATCACCCGCGTAGTCTCAGCAGCCACTGGTTTTGGTATCAGCAAATCCAACCATTCCTGCACCGACTGCGGGCGATTTTGCGGTTCCAACTCCATCCCTTTGATAATCGCCGCATTCACCCTGTCGCTAATCTCTGAATTGTGCTGCTTTGGCGGAGTTAAAGGAATATTTTGCTTCCTGAATTGCGACGGAAACGGCAACTCACCAGTCAACATGACATAAAGCGTTGCTGCTAGGGAATAAACATCAGTATAAGCACCAAGTTCGGCGCGTTTTTCTAATAATTCAATGGGTGCGTAACACTCAGTCCCGGAATTGCTATTTGTCCTCAATTTCCCCGGTGCTGTCACCTGTCGCGCTAAGCCAAAATCAATCAAAACTGCACCCCCCTGGCCCCCCTTATTAAGGGGGGAAGAAGAAATTTTGCCCCCCTTACTAAGGGGGGGAGAAGAAATTTCGCCCCCCTTACTAAGGGGCGAAGAAGAGAAGAGGGGATTTTCTCTTACTCCCCCCCTTACCAAGGGGGGGCTGGGGGGGGTTCTTATCATAATATTTTGGGGTTTAACATCGAGGTGAGTAAATCCTTGCTGGTGAACAAAACTCAGGGCGCTTCCCACTTGCTGAATAATTGGTAAAGCTTTTTCTTCCGACAAAATGCCGTTATCTTCGAGATGGCTAGCTAAGTCAAATCCGTCGATTAATTCCATCACCATGCACCACAATTCGATATTTTCCACTGTTTCGGGAAACACTTCGTAAACTTGGACAACGTGGGGATGGCTGCACCGGGCTAAAGATAAAGCTTCGTTGACAAATTTGGTTTGGTATTCGCGAAAGTTTGGCTTACCTTGAACGTTGGCATTTAGGGTTTTGATGGCGACTACTTTACCTTCTTTGCGGTTTTGAGCGCGGTAGGTGACACCGAATCCACCGCCGCCGAGGATTTCTTCGATTAGGTATTTGCCTTGGTGTAGTTGTTGTCCGGGGGGCCAGTGCCTCATGATGGGTATGTGAGGATGTAGAGAGGATGGTTTTGATTATAGCTGAGACGGGGGGAGTTTGTTGGATGCACGCTCTAATTTGTAGAGTGCATCAGTGAGTGCAGATATTCTTGATTGTTGTGAAGATTCGTGCTGACGCACCTTACGATTTAACGTTTTTGTAACGTGCGTCAGTGTGGAGATTCTCAATTTTTGAGAAGATAACGCACACGGACGCACCCTACTATTTAACGTGACGGTTTATGGTTGAATGAAAATACCGATCGCATTATGAACTCTCGCAGCAGTTGACGGAGGTCGATCGAGCAAACTACCTCCCAAATACAAACTCGTCGAACTTCCCCCATCCAAATTTAAAGCATCCACAGCACCCATTTGCTGCAATATCAGCGCCAGTTCTGCGAAATTTGGCCCCGCCCCGCCCGCGCGATTGTGCACCGCTACAATCAGCAAATTACCCGCAGCATTTCGCCCGATCGCACTTCTAATTGCTGTCTGTCTAACATAGGCATCGCTAAACCCTTCCGCCTTAGCATCCAGCACAACTTGACTGTTTTGTACCAACACAGGCCCGCCGCCGAGAATGTAAGGAAAACGGTTAAAATCATCAGGAAAAGTGTTAGTTTCTAAACGCAATAAAGTGCCGATGGATAGTTCAGATGCAGGGGAAAAATCGGAACGTAAAACCAAAATATAACCGTTAGCTGGAATGGGAAAAGTTGTTGTTCCCGGCGTACCTCCGGGGGATTGGCTGACAACCCTATCGCCCGCAACTGTCACAACTATTTCATTGCCAGACAGCGGAGTATAAGTTGTTCCCCAATCAGGAGTGTAGCGACCGATTCCCGATTGCACGTAGGCACTATTGAGATGAGAAATCGGCAAAATTTGATTTGCCGAAGTGATCACAGTTTCTTGCAAAGTCAAACGATCGATCATAAATTCTCCCCGATCGTTCCAGCCGATCGCCCCCCGGTTCAAAATCGGCCCAGAAAGCCATTTATTGTCCCGCCGAATTGCCCCTAAAGCTAAGCGATTAATTCGATTGAAAAAACCTGCATTAATCGCCGCAGCCGCACCCGAAACTTCTGCTGTTTGCAATAAAGGTGCAGTGCCTTGATCGGCAGGCGGATTGCTGAGAATTGGTCGAATTTTTACACCAGCTTGACGCGGATTAACTTCTAACCAAACTACTGGAAAACGAGCAGTTCCTAAATTTTGATACTGCTGCCGCCACTGCACACCGGGCGCCCAAGCAATGTTTTTTTCTACTAACGAATCTGGCCGAATGTCGATAACTAATCGATTGGGATTTCCCAGGCTGAAAACTTGCGGCCGCCAACCTAAAGGAATCTTCACTTTGACTTTGGTTTGAACGCCGTCAGGTTCGACTTTTAGTGATAGCAATTGTTTGCTGGTTGAGAAAGTCTGCTGAATTATGGCGGGAACGACTTTGGCATCGATCGCGATCGACCATTCTTGACCGGCGATCGGCGCTGCGGGCGTTATTTGCAGCGGCAGGGCGGGTTTGGTCGGGTCGTCTGGTGTTTCGAGGTTTGGCGCTGGGCGGAGGTTTGGCAGTGGGATAGCGGGCTTTGTGGGGTCGTCCGGGGGGTTGGGTGTGGGTGTCGGCGACGGGATTGGTTTATTGACAAAGTTGACTTGCCACGGAGTTGGTCGATCGAGATCTACTACAATGCGATCGCCCGATTCTATTTCTGCTTGCCGAATTCCGGTAACACTTGCAGTTTGAGAAGTAATTTTTAGAATATTCCCATCAGCAGATATCTCCCAGCCCGCAAGTCTAGCAAAATCGGTAACATCTAAGTAACGATACGGGCCTGTTGCCCGCGCTGCTAAGCTTTGAGCACCGGTTAAAGATACCGAAAACCACTGCACCGGTTGTTTGGCACTGTCGGCGCTGCTAAGCAAATCCACTCCCGCACTTTGCATCAATCCAACATCAGCAATCCAAGTTCGGAAATTCCCAGAAGTGCTGTTTGCCGGCTGCTGAGTCCAACTTAGGGGGAGAATGCGGCCGTTTAGGGACACTTGGCGGCCTTGTATAATTCTCGAAGATGGTGGTAGGGATTGAGTCAAAAACCTATAGTCCGACAGGGGTTGAAACCCCTGTCTCATAGCTGAAGTCCTCTCAAGAGGACTATCGGTCAATATTTCAGTCGGTTTTAACTGAGATGTTGCACTATTCTCAATTACTTGTTTAGCAACAGGCAAGATGCCTGTTCCACAAGAAAATTCACTCTTTGTGGAACGGGCATCTTGCCCGTTCTTGAGAATGGTGCAAGATGCAAGTTTTAACTGAGATATTGCACCATTTTCAATTACTTGTTTAGCAACAGGCAAGATGCCTGTTCCACAAGAAAATTCACTCTTTGTGGAACGGGCATCTTGCCCGTTCTTGAGAATGGTGCAAGATGCAAGTTTTAACTGAGATATTGCACCATTTTCAATTACTTGTTTAGCAACAGGCAAGATGCCTGTTCCACAAGAAAATTCACTCTTTGTGGAACGGGCATCTTGCCCGTTTTTGAGAATGGTGCAAGATGCAAGTTTTAACCGACTTTCGCTATCAGCCAGGGAATTCATTCCCTGGCGGGCTCTCGAAGCATGAATCAACCCAGCCATCTCCCCCTCTTGTGCTCTTGCGGGTTGATTCCCGACTAAAGACGGGGCGATCGCCAGTACGGGTAAAATCGAGACTGACAATATTAGACGCCAATAGAAAAAATTACGTTTCACAGCTTACAACTCACAATTTCACTTCTAAACGCATGGGGATTTAGAAACCCGGAAAATCCGTATGTTTCTTCTTACTAAATCCGATATTTTTAGCCGATCGCACTAATTGCCCTCAAGCCCTACTACAAAAGGCTCACCCCGGAATAGAAATCACCAACTCCGAACCCTCCCCCAAAGAAGACTTCACCAGTAACGTACCTCCATGTTTTTCTACAACAATTTGATGGGCGATCGACAATCCTAATCCAGTTCCTTGACCCACAGGCTTGGTTGTAAATAAGTGGTTAAAGATGTTTTCCTTGACTTCGACTGACATCCCCACTCCATTATCCTTAATGCGAATCAAAACCTGATTGTTGTCTTCGCTCAGAACAGTTTGAACCGTTATTTGATTAGCTAGGGCTTTAATTTCACTAAAACTGCGCCCCTTATTTGACTCCTCCAGAGCATCAATGGCATTGGCCAGTACATTCATAAATACCTGGTTTAACTGTCCGGGAAAGCATTTCACTAGGGGCAAGTTACCATACTCTTTCACAACTTCAATGGCCGGGCGGAACTCGCTGGCTTTTAAACGGTGCTTGAGAATTAGCAGAGTGCTTTCAAGTCCATCATGAATATTGAAAGAAACTGGTCGATCGCTATCAGCCCTCGAAAACGTTCTCAAACTCGTACTGATATTGCGGATGCGATCGACTCCCTCCTGCATTGAGCCAATCAATTTGGGCAAATCTTCTCGCAAATACTCCAAGTCCATATCCTCTATTTCGGCTTCAATTTCCCCTCCCGGATTGGGAAATTTTTCTTGATACAAATCAATCAAATTGAATAAATCCCCCACGTATTCTATAGCCGGTTGCAAGTTGCCGGCGATAAAGCCTACGGGATTGTTAATTTCGTGGGCTACCCCTGCAACTAAATTTCCCAGAGCCGACATTTTCTCACCCTGCACCAATTGCAACTGCATCTGTTTGAGATTGTGGATAGATTGCTCTAGTTTTTGGGCATAATCCTGAGATTGTTGATAAAGCTGTTGAGATTCCTGATACAAGCGGGCGTTTTCCAGCGAGATCGCAGCTTGGGAGCAGAGGATGTTGAGGAGGACGACGCGATCGCCAGTGAATGCCCCCGTCGTCAGATTATTTTCCAAGTAGAGAATTGCCATCATTTTGCCTTGATGGATAATCGGAGTACATAGGATGCTCTTAGGTTGCTGCTGCTTTATATAGGGGTCAGAAGCAAATATTAATTCTGTCTTGACATCATCGAAAACTAGGGCTTTATGGGTGCGTTTGACGTAATTAATGACAGTCTGAGGAATTGATTCGCTGTCCTCTATCCCAATATTTTCTTGCAGAATACAGCCTTGGCTATCGCTACAGTGGACGGCGATTTTCCAGTTTTCCTCTTCTTTCAAAATTAATACTCCTGTTTGAGCGCCTGCATTCTGAATCGCCACTTCCATCAGGGTAGTGAGCAATTGTTCCAGCTTAATTTCGCTAGACAAAGCTTGATAAGCTTTGATAACAGTTGGTAAATCTATTACTGTGGTACTCGTACTTCCAGCAATTGTTTGGTTTTTGCTAGAAGATGAGGTGTCATGGGAGGTGGTCACTGCCTCGAACAAACGAACTTGATTATGTTGCAAAATAGGAGCCAGCAATTGAGAATAGCGTTGTTCTATGTCGTCAATTTTCGCTTTAGCTCCCCAACGAGAGTAGGCATAGTAGGCATCAATTAGATAAAGTTGAGCAATTTTTTCTTTACCCCATTGTAAATAAAATTTTGCAGCCAGCTCATTTGCCAAAGCTTCTTCATTGAGGTATTTGTTTTCTTTAGCCAGAGCGATCGCGCGATCGTAAAAATCCATCGCCTCAACTTGCTGTCCTAAAACGCGATATCGCTCTGCCTCGACCAAATAGAACTTATGCAAGTGATTCATAGGGGCATACTCCGCCCATCGCTTGCTTTTTGCCTGATTTACTGCTACTTTTTCTAGGAGTGCAGCTTGTTTTTCCGCATCAGCCTCTGCATACACCGCTAAGTACGTTAGAGACCCATAGAAATAAATCAGCGAATACTGAAGCCCTGCGGTTAGAGCATCCGAATATTGCTCTGCTAGCACGGCATTTTCCAGCGCTTGTTGATAGTTTTCAAACAAATAACCGAGAATCAACTTGTTGAGATAAACGCTGCAAATCGCATACTGCACGTTATTAGCTTGATGCTGCGGTATCATGATGTCTTCATCATAAGCTTCCCCAACCAAACGGCAGGGGTTATCGGTTTTGCCTCGCAAGTTCAAAACAGCCTGCCGAAAAATTTTCACGAAACTGAGTGCGTTTCCCTGACGAATCTGATGAATAGCGCGATCGAAGGTTTCTGTCTCCCGCTCCATTTCCGCCAAGTCTCTGCCCATAGAGAAAGAAAGCGCCGTATAATTGTAAAGTCCATAGGCAGCATATTCTAATTCTCCTGCTTCTAGGGCAATTTGATGGGCTTCTAATAAAAATGGCAAAGAATCTTGGGGGTAGCGTTTCCAATGCCGGACATAGCCATAAACAAGGTTGTAGGTTTTGGTTTTCAACTCTTTGCTTTTCACATTATCTAGCAGACCTAAAGCTACCTCACCTGATTGATAGCCGATATCAATATCACCTCCTGTTCCTGCATGAATTAAACCATACCAAGCATAACTAAAAGCAGATGTAGGTGCATTTCCATAAGTGAGAGATAGTTCTATTGGCTTGCACACAATCAGCGGGAATAATTTAGATGCAGACTGATAAGAAGCCGACACAACCGTGCCTAAAATTCGCAGGGCTGCCAGATAATAGGAGTCGGTCATCTCTGGAAGATTAATCAATTCTTCCAACGTGTGGCTGGCGAACTTGCGTTTTGTTTCTTCCTGCGTTTGCTGAACCTTTTCCGGGCTGGGATTCTCTGGAAATTCCACGCCCAGTTGTTTGAGAACAATCAGCGCAGTCTGTTCTGCTAAGGGTAAATTATTCTGAGCGATGTAACTTTGAATTCGCACTGTATAAACTTTCACAGTATCCAGAGAGGTTCGGGCTTGCTGCAACACGATTTGCACCCATTGATCCATTTGTTCAAATTCACCGCTCAGGAATGCCGCTTCAACTGCTTCCTCATATAGGTTTAAGGTGAGTTGGTACTGGCTGTCCCAACAATCCGTTGCTAATAATTCAATTCCGTTACTCAAGCACTCAAAGGCTGCAGCATACGCTGTTGCGGCTTTTGCTTTTCGTCCAGCTACTAGATTTAACTGGGCATATTCTTGCCGTTGCACCCGATCGCTAACCAGCTTAATCGCCATATTCAAATGGTCAACCATTTCAAAAATTCTTTCTTCCCGCTCGACTTCCGATGTTTCCTTAAACAGCAGTTGCCCTATCTTTAAGTGGGTCGAGCGTTTTTGATCTTCGGGAATGAGAGAATAGGCAGCCTGCTGTACGCGGTCATGCAAAAACTTGTATTTCGCTAATTGTTCATGGCTAGTTAATAAGTGATGGGTATCTTCCCGGGCCGCTGGCTCAGCTAAGTCTTTACTAGATTGTTGATAAAATTTATAAACATCGCTAACTGGTAAAATCAACCCTTCTTGCAATGCTTTCCACAAAGCTGTTGCTGTTTCTGTTGGCGAATTTTCATCAACAATTGCTAAGGTCGCCAAATCGAACTGATTGCCAATACAAGCAGCTAACTTTAAAACTTCCTGTGTCCTGATTGGCAACTTTCGCAACTGAACGGCCATGAATTCTACTACATCATCCGTTAGTGCCAATGTTCGCACTCTAGCGATATCGCACTGCCAATACCGAGATTCAAAATTAAATTCAATTATCTCATCTTCATGCAAAGATTTGAGGAATTGTGTGCTAAAAAAGGGATTGCCTTGGGTTTTCTGATAAACGAGTTCTGTCAAAGGCAGAGCCAATGTTGTAGAACAAGCTAAGGTATCGGCAATCAGACAATTCAACTCCGAGCGATCGAGCGGCGCGAGGGTAATGGTGTTGACTGTGGCTCCGGTTTGTTGAATGTCGGATAATGTCAGCACCAAAGGGTGTACGGGACTGACTTCGTTATCTCGATACGCTCCAATTAACAAGAGATACCGCCGATCGCCATCGCTCGTCAAAAGTTGAATCAACTTTAATGAGGCTGAGTCTGCCCATTGCAAGTCGTCTAAGAAGATAACGAGGGGATGTTCTTTGGTTGTGAAGAGTTGAATGAACTTCTCTAATAAGCGATTGAAGCGATTTTGGGCAGCACTGGCGACGAGTTCTGGTGCGGGAGGTTGCTCTCCGATAATCTGCTCTAGTTCGGGAATTACCTCAACGATTACCTGAGCATTCTCGCCCAATGCTGCCAGGATTTGAGTCTTCCACTGCTCAACTTTAGCATCTGTTTCGCTCAGCAATTGCTTCATTAAATCGCGAAAAGCTTGTACAAAAGCTGAGAAGGGTTGGCTGCGGCCAAATTGGTCGAATTTGCCTTTGATGAAGTAGCCTCTAGCTGCGACAATCGGTTTGTGAACTTCGTTGACGACGGCGGTTTTGCCAATACCTGAGAAGCCAGCCACCAGCATCATTTCCGCGCTTCCTCCACTCACGCGATCGAAGGCTGCTAGTAGGGAGAATACTTCCCTCTCTCTACCATATAATTTTTCGGGAATGATGAAGCGATCGCACAAATCTCGCTCCCCTATTTTAAAGTTAATCAGCGCTCCTGTCTCTTGCCACTGGTACAAACAAGTTTCCAAATCAAACTTGAGTCCGATCGCACTTTGATACCTATCTTCAGCATTCTTCGCCATCAGTTTGCTAACAATTTCAGACAGCACCAAGGGAACGCTTTTGTTAAGGTGATGGACTGGAATAGGCTGCTTGGCAAGGTGACAGTGTACTAACTCTATCGGATCTTCGCTTTGGAAAGGCAACTGTCTCGTCAGCAGTTCGTAGAATGTAACTCCCAGAGAGTAGAAATCTGTGCGGTAATCAATGCCTCGGTTCATTCGCCCAGTTTGTTCGGGAGATATGTAAGCTAAAGTGCCTTCAATGAGGTTGGGATTCTGAATTTCTTGGGTTTGGCGCGGCAACAGGGAAGCGATGCTGAAGTCAATCAGCTTCACTTGTTTGCTGACAGGGTTAATTAAAATGTTCGCCGGTTTGAGGTCTTTATGGATGACGTGGTGGCGATAAAGTCCATCGAGGGAGTTGGCAATTTGAATGGCAATGGGAAGAAACTCGTTAATGGGCAACCCTTCCAGAGGTTCGTTGCTGGCGAACACCAGACTAGCGAGGTAGCTACATAAGGAAATTCCGCCAAAGTCTTCCATCACCAGAGCATACTGGTTATGGTAAGTCTCCAGGCTGTATGCCTTGACAGTGCCGGGTATCTCTAAGTTTTTAGTAATGACAAACTGATTGCGGAAGTGAACCAGTTCGTGGAAGCGAGGAAAGTCATTTCGCAGCAGTTTGATCACTACGGGCTGCTGATCGGAAGACCGACGGCCACGATAAACTAGAGTTCGATTGCCTGCGTATATTTGCTCGTTAATCTGATATCCTCGAAAAATATTTGTTATGCTAGCCATACCTACCTATTCCTACTGTTTCTGTCAAGCCAGAAGCTTTTTAGAGTTAATATAGCGCTTCTCAAGCGTTGTGAGGTATGGGGGCGAGTCCTATGCCCTATGCCCTATGCCTTATGCCCTATGCCCACGGAGCCCTATGAGCACCTCATGTTACTGAGAAAGGCTATAGCTTAAATGTCAAGCCTGACAAGGACTTGATTGGCATTTTGACATATTTGTTCAATTGATTTTACTGCTTTAACTATTGATTTAGCATAGTAAGTAACGAAGAACCCAGATTTGAAAAGCGATCTCGGAGTTTACGGTCAACGTTACGGCATCGAAGCAATGTTTAAAGACTGTAAAACAGGAGGATATAATCGGGAGGGTTGTCAAGCATCACCCGATCAATTGATTGCCAACCATGATTTTAATTGCTTTAGCTATGACTGGAGCCTGGTTACAGGGAAAAAAAACCAATTTTCAGGGACAAAAGAAATATGTTGGTCGGATTCAAGAGATAGGTAAAACTAGAAGAAGATATAGCAACTTTTGGGTTGGTTTGTATGATAACAATTGGCTAATCGCTGTTGACTCTTGTCAGGAGTGGGTAGAGTCCATACAGAGTTTAGTTCGCAATAAAAAGTCATTTTATCAGAAGGGCTTGAGAGCCATAAAGCGAATGCGGGCAAGCACTTTAGCCTCGTTGTCGCCCTCTGAAGAAATACAGCCTCCCGAACGCCCCCAAAAGCGGGGAAGTTCCGTTTCAGCTTGGATCGGCTTTTTTGAAGCTTTGCGATCGCAAGTGGCAAAGATGTGCCAGCAGCAATTTTTCCACAAGGTGAAGTGCCAGCTTGCTAAGTTCTTCGCCCCAGACTTTGTTGTAGAACCAAGCCAAAGGATCGCAGTCTCAATAGTAAGTAATGGGTGCGATCGTGTGCTTTGTAACCCTTTAATAATTTACTAGCGAGTTTTACTTGCTGGCGATTGAAAAAACTTCTGCTTGGGGGTGAAAAGAAACCGGGAAAAAGCCTCCTTCGCGCATTTCTTGAATAGTCTCTTTAACCGCCTGAATAATGCGCTCTGTGTCTTCATGAGTGTGAGCAGTGGAGAGAAAGCAGCTACGACCTTCAGATATGAAAATACGCTTTTCGAGTAAGTGAAAAAGTAGCGGATCTATCTCAACCGAGGCAACAGCGCGAAATTGCGAGCCGAAATTTACAAGCCAGACAGAGACTTCATTTTCTTTGAAATAAGCATTCAGGGTTTCAACTAGCTGCGAAGTTCGCTGATTCAACTGCTGCTGAAGGGCTGGGCCTTGACTTTTAAGATAGCGCAGCACGGAACGCGCAGCGGCCAGAGCAAGTGGGTGCTTGCAAAAAGTGCCGGCAAAAATTGTTGTTTTTACCTGGGGGTAGGAATCATCGCCGTAGTTCCACAAACCGCCGTCAATTTTATCCATATAAGCAGCTTTTCCAGCGATAACTCCAATGGGCATACCGCCCCCGACAATTTTACCGTAAGTTGCAATATCTGCCTCAATGCCAAACCACGCCTGCGCGCCGCCTTGATGAATTCGGAAACCAGTGACCATTTCATCAAAAATCAGCGCAATTTCTGATTCTTTTGTTAATTGCCTGAGTTGCTGGAGAAATTCTTTGGGTTGCAAATCGAGACGGCGGCTTTGCACCGGCTCCACGAGAACCGCCGCTAATTCGTGCTGATGAGCTTTGATAATTTCCAGGGCATGAGGGCTTCCGTAATCCAAAACTAAAACATCTTCAATAAAATTAGCGGGAATTCCTGGCGCTTTGGGAATGGTGCGTAAATCGCCATTTATGTTTTTTACAACTGCCAGAGTTCCGTCAAAATGACCGTGATAAGAACCCGAAAACAAAGCAATTTTATTGCGTTTAGTTGCCGCTCTAGCTAATCGTAGGGCTGCCATCACCGCTTCGGTGCCAGTATTAGAAAAAGCGACGCGCTCCATCCCCGTCAGTTCGCAGATTAATTCCGCAACTTCTCCGGCAAGGTCTGCTTGTGGGCCAATTTGTACGCCGCGATCGAGTTGCTCTAATAGGGCTTCTTTAATAAAGGGCGGATTATGACCGAAAAGATTGATGCCAAATCCCATTGTGATATCGATGTATTCGTTGCCATCAACATCCCACATTTTAGAACCCAGCGATCGCTCGGCGACAATGGGATAAAACATCTCCTTGACGGGCAAGCGAAACCCATCTGAAGCCCGATTGTCAGCGAGAACCGGACGGTATTTTTGCGCGAAATTCTTAGAGGTCTTTGTGCGATCGGTGTAGCGCTCTATCAGCGCTTTCATGTGTCTTTGCTGCAATTGTTCGTTCATTTTGAATTCTCCAGAGTTTGAGTCAGGTAGGATCGCAATGCTTTGCGCCCTTACAGGTTTTAATTGCGGCTACCTATCAAGCCAGAATCGGCGAGATAGGAAAAGTAAGTGCGAAACAAATTCGCATCCGCTTGCGGACAGGTGATGTCAGTGGTAGCAAGTCCATCTAGCGTATTTTGGCAATCGAAATGTAGCGTTCCTGATTGTGGCATTTCCGCTTCAGAAACTTTTTCGGAAAAAAGACCGACTAGCGGGTACAAAGCATGATCGGGAGAATATCCAGCGCGATTGATTATTTCTGCTTGCCAAGCCTCAGAAGAAACTCGTTTGATTGGATAACCCATTGAGCCAATCCAGCCAAGCAATTCACTCATTTGAAAGGACTGACTGTTGACTAAATGAAAAGTTTTTCCGAGCAATTCTTTTTGGCTCGAAAGATGAACGATCGCTCGGCTCACATAGTCAACAGGCGCTACATTCATCAGCTTATCACCATCGGGCGCACATCCAAGTTGCACGCAACCAGCGATTAACCTGTACAGTAAGTCACTGGGATTGCAGGCCCCTGTTTTGCTGTCCCCAGAAATGCGACCTGGCCTGTAAATGCTAACAGGAATGCCGCGATCGCGCGCGACCTCTACTAACTTTTCTGCCACCCATTTAGTCTGAGTGTAAGCGCCTTTCAGACCCTCTCCCGGAGTGAGTTCATCCTCCTCTCGCACCACCTTAATCCCAGATTCTCCCATTGCCGAGAAAACGGAAATCGTAGAAATTAAATGGACTGGTTTTAGCTTACTTTGACTCGCCAATCTCAGAACTTCCTGCGTCCCCAAAACGTTAGCGGGTTTGAGAACCGAGTAGGGATAAGTAAACTTGACAAACGCGCCATTGTGGTAAATGACATCAATTTTACTGGCTAAAACTTGGAACTGCTCCTCGGAAAGCCCCAAAAGTGGTTGAGACAAATCTCCAGCAATTGGGATAATGCGATCGCTGCTGCTTTCATCCCAAATTAAATAGGATTCGAGGCTGCTTTGAATCCGCTTTTTAGCTGATTCTGAATCGGCAGAACGGACTAGGCAATAAATTTCTGCTTGAGTTTGTTGCAAGAGATCGCGGAGTAAAAAGGCTCCCAAAAAGCCCGTCGCCCCTGTTAAGAGAATGCAAGCTGGTTCAGTTTTTTGCTCGCTCAATGGAGTTGTAGGGCGAATTGCCGGATCTAAAACAACTTCAGCGTTAATATCGAAATTCGAGGGGCGATCGCCCGCTGTGTTGCCCCCTTGTTGCATTTCGATTTTTTGAGCTAAACCAGCTACAGTAGGAGCTTCAAACAAAACGCGCAAAGGCAATTCCACCTGAAAAGATTCTCGCACTTTGGCTAACAACTGAGTAATCAGTAATGAGTGTCCCCCCAAGTCAAAGAAATTGTCGTGAATTCCTACCTTTTTAAGGTTGAGAAGCTGGCTCCAAATTCCGGCAAGAATCTCCTCACCGGGAGTGCGAGGGCCTACAAACGTATCTGTAAAATTGGCTGCTATGGACGGTGCAGGAAGGGCTTGACGGTCTATTTTGCCATTGGGAGTCAGTGGCAGTGCTTTCAGAACCACAAAAGCAGAAGGTATCATGTATTCGGGCAGCTTTTCTTTGAGGAATGAACGCAGGCTTTCAATCAGTTGTGAGTCCTGAACGCTGAGTTTTGAGTGAGAAACGATATAGGCGACTAAACGCTGATTTCCCGGTTCATTTTCCTGAAGTAAAACGGCTGCCTCGCGTACAGAGGGATGATGAGACAGCCCCGCCTCAATTTCCCCTAATTCAATGCGGAAACCTCGCAGCTTTACTTGGTCATCGACGCGATCGATAAATTCTATATTTCCGTCTGGCAAATAGCGAGCTAAGTCGCCAGTTTTGTAAAGTCGAGTTTCCGGTTCCTGAGTCAATGACTTGCAAATGAATTTTTCTGCGGTGAGCTCCGGTTGGTTTAGATAGCCGCGAGCCAATCCCGCCCCAGCAATATATAATTCACCTGCTACCCCTACAGGAACCGGCTGCAAGTGCGAATCGAGCAAATAAATCTGCGTGTTGGGTAGTGGGCGACCTAAAGGAACTGTCTGGGAAATGCGATCACCCTGCATTTTTACCTGATAAGTCAGCACGCCTACAGTTGTTTCTGTCGGCCCGTAATGGTTGAAGATCGAGCAGTCGGGATTGTATTTCTGAATTGTTTCAATTAAATTCCACATCAAAGGCTCACCGCCGAGAATTAATCGCTTTTTCGGTAATATTTGCGAGGCGTTATCAGCGCTCAACAAAGCTTTTAAGTGAGAGGGAACAATTTTCAGACAATCGATAGAATGTTGCTGAAAATAAGCGGCCATTGCTTGAGTATCTGTTGCGCGTTCTTGAGAGATGATGTGCAGGCATCCACCCGAACACAAAGCGGGAAAAATAACAGTGTGTCCTAAGTCTGCTGCGAAGGTAGAAACGGTGGCATAATTGGCACCTGATGGCAGGTTTAATTTTTCCTGAACTCCGTGCAGGTAATTGAGCAGTTGTCGGTGTTCAATAGCGACTCCTTTGGGGGTGCCGGTGGAACCGGAGGTATAGATAATGTAAGCTAAATTTTCACCAGAAGCAGAGACGAAAGTAGTAGGAGAAAAAGAGGGAATGTCTGTATCTAAGCAGACGATATATGCCTGAGTTTCAGGCAAATTTTTGATGAGCTGCTGTTGGGTTAACAGCACAGGAGTCTGAGCGTTTTGCAACATCAATGCTAGGCGCTCTTTGGGCATGGCTGGGTCGAGCGGTAGGTACGCGCCACCTGCTTTGAGGATGCCTAGAATTCCAGCGATCGCCTCTAAAGAGCGATCGACGCAAAGGCCGACAATCACCTCTGGCTTGACACCTAATTGCTGCAAGTAATGGGCGATTTGGTTAGCGCGGGCGTTGAGTTCGCTGTAGGTAATTTGCTGATTTTCACAAACAGCAGCTATGCGGTGCGGCGATCGCTCTGCTTGTTCTTCAAAGAGCTGGTGCACGCACTTATCGAGCGGGTAATCTGCTTTTGTGCTGTTGAATTCTACTAATAATTGATGTCTGGCGCGATCGCTCAGCATTTCGAGCTTGCCGATCGCGGTTTGTGGGTTACTGGCTACACTTTGCACCAAGGCGTAAAATTGCTCTGCCAAGCACCGGATACTGTTGTCTGCAAGGAAGATAGGATCGTAGTGAAACTCAGCGGCGAGCGAGTCATTTTGGCGGTGGCAAGAGAGTTTAACTTTGAAGCGATCGCAGCACGCATACTGCTTGTAAATCGAAAAAACTACGCCACTAGCCGAATGCTTTTCGAGCTGTTCCTCAAACTCGAAACCAAATGGAAAGCCGGAAGAGTTGCCTAGATATTCGTGGGAGAAATATTCTTGATACTTGTATGCTTCCCGTTCTTCCTGCTGAATTTGCTGCAAAGTTTCCGCGAAGGAAAAGTTTTCTGTTAGTTGGCCTCGCAGCGGTAAAAATTTGGCAAACAGCCCAAGCGCTGGCTCTAATTCTTCGTATTTTCGACCGTCGAATACCACGCTAACAGCGAGCTCTGATTGGCCAATCAGCCGCCAGAGCAAAATTTTCCAGCAAGCGAGCAAGAATGTAGAAAGTGAGGTGTTGTACTGGCGGGCGAGATATTCCACTTGAACCAGCAAAGCTAACTCTAATTTGACCTCAAAAGCTTGGGGAGTAAATTGAGCTGGCGCGTTAATTAATCTATTTTCAAACGGCAACCTTAAACTCGCTAGCCCTGAAAAATTCTGCCCAGTCCAGTATTCTTTGCCCTCCGCCGCTTCCGAATCTTCGAGCAATTCATTTTGCCATTCGGAAAATTGAATGTATTGCACAACTTCCTCGGTAATTTCTTCGCCGTGAAGGCAGGCGGCATAGCACTGGCTGATTTCTTGAACCAGATTTTTTAGTGTGCGACTATCGGCGCACAGTGCGGGCAAACTAACCAGTAAAATATGCCTTTCAGATGAAAGTGTAATTAAAGACAAGTGCCAAACAGGATTGCGATCGAAGTTGAAGAAAGCGCTCTTTTCTTGCTGAAAAATCTCTTCTATTTTGGCTTCTTGCTCCTGGGGATTTACTTCACTCAAGTTAACCCAGTTCCACGAAACAGAGCTATGTTCGGAGATAACTTGTATAGGAATTTTTAGCCCGACCTTTCCCTGAAAGCTTGTGCGGATAATTTCGTGGCGATCGCTAACTTTTTCTAAAGCTTTCTTGAGGTTATCAGTTTGAAGACTTCCCTCGATCGAAATAGCGGATTGAATGCGATAAGCAGCGCTGTCTTGCTGCAAAAGCCACAGATATTTTTGCTGGGGTGAAAGCCGAAATCCATTAATTGTTTGCATTGTTCCTATTTCTTAAAGCACTACTTTATTCTCGTTACCTTTGCCTGGAAGAGATGATATTATGCCCGATCGATTGACCATAATATCCCGGCCGGGCGGGTTTTTGAGATTGTCAATTATTGGCAGATATTGTTGGTGAACCCGCCCCTACAGGAATCAGGCTAATCGACCGGACATGATATGAGAGGGAATTAAATCTCTGCTTCACCGATCATTTCGCCCATCGCTACAACAATTTTTCGCGAACCGATAAATGGATTGCGACTGTGAGCGGCAAGCATATTATCTAGCATTAAGATGTCTCCTGCTTGCCAGGGAAAACTAACAGCAGCTTGCGCGTACACTGCCTGAATTTCTTCCATTACTGAGTCTTCAATAGGAGTGCCGTCACCGTAATAAACATTGCGGGGGAGGTTCTCTTCTCCAAAAACAGAGAGCAAGGAAGCGCGGGTTGCCGCATCTAAGCAGGAAATGTGATGCAAGGGAAGTTGATTGAAAAATACCATCTCTTTGGTTTTTGGGTGCTTGGCAATTGCGGGGCGAATTTTGCGAGTTCTCAAATTATTTCCTGCTTTCCACTCAAATTCCATCCCAGCTTGTCGGCAGTATTCTTCAACCACGGATTTGTCTTCTGTTTGGAAAAAATCTTTCCAGCTTACATCCAGTCCGTCTGTGTAGTTACGGACGTACATAATTTGCTTTTGGGCAAATTTTTCTCTGAGTTTCGGGTCTAACAACTGGTAAATTTTACGGCAGTCAACAATGGGCGTTTCTCCGCCTTGTTGCGCTGGCTGAACGCAGAAAAACCAGATTTTCATCGGCCAGCGGTGCAGGTGCGAACTCTCGCTGTGAAATAAGATAGCTTTATCTGCTGGGTAAGGAGTTGAACCGTAAACTTTTCCGCTAACTCCTTCGCGTGGCAAATCCCCGTACTCCCCAAATAATTCCGAACAAATTGAGAGTGCAAACTGCTCGAATGCGGCAACCACAGGGCCGGTGAACCCTCGAAAAAGAATCCCTCCATGCTGTAGCAATTTTGCCTCTATAAATTCGCGGTTATTTTTCGCCCAGTCTGCGATATCGACATCGGCTACTGCGGGTTTTGCTAATAAAGGAAAGAGTTCGTCGGGGTGCAGGTAGTCGGTTGTTATCAATTCGCCTTGCGGCAATGCCACTGGCTTCGGCTTGACGCTTTTGAACTTACTAAAATTGCTTTTTTCACGCTTTAATTCTTGCATGGCTTGTTTCTGTTTCTGGGCTTCTGTGAGTATTTCTAAAGTGTTTAAACGACTGTCAGGCTGCGCTACAATGCTGCCGAGGAGGGTTTCAAAGCGATTTGACATTTGAGCGATCGTCTCTCTGTCAAATAGGTCGGAATTATACTTCCAACTGCCGACAATTCCTGTCTCTGTTTCCGAGACAAATAGCGCCAAATCAAATTTAGCCGTACCGCTATCAACTGCAATCGGCATTAAAGTTAAACCCGCCATTTCTAAATTCGGCATAGGCGCATTTTGCATGACGAATAAAACTTGAAAGAGCGGTGTTTGACTCAGGGTGCGATCGGGTCGCAATTCCTCCACCAATTTGTCGAAGGGCAAATCTTGGTGAGTGTAAGCTTTTAATGTCACTTCGCGCACGCGATCGAGCAGTTGGCGAAATGTAGGATTGCCGCGCATATCGGTTCGCAAGACGAGGATATTGACAAAGAAACCAATTAAAGCTTCTGTCTCAACTTGTGTGCGGTTTGCTAGGTCAGTACCGACGACAATATCTTCTTGATTTGTGTAGCGATAAAGCAGCGTTTGGAGTGCTGCCAACAATGTCATAAATAAGGTGACATTTTGTTGCCGACTGAGTGCGTTTAGCGCTTCTGAAACTTGCCAATCAAGCTGAAATTCTTGAATCTCAGCTCGATCGCTAGAAACAGCAGAACGCGGTTGTTTGGCTGGCAATTGCAGCGGGGGCAAAATTTGACCCAACTGCTGCTTCCAGTCAGCGAGTTTTGCTTCGAGAACTTCGCCTTGCAGCCAATTTGTTTGCCAAACAGCATAGTCTGCGTACTGTACAGAAAGTTCGGGTAGGGGAGAAGGTTTGCCACTGCTGAAAGCTTCATAAAGCGCCGCCACTTCCCGCACCAGTACCCCCATCGACCAGCCATCAGCTACGATGTGGTGTACTGTCACTAACAGCAGGTATTCTGTCTCGTCAAGATGTAACAATGTGACGCGCAGTAACGGCCATTTTGTTAGGTCAAAAGGCTGTCGCGCTTCTTCAGCGGCAAGTCGCATTGCCTCGGCTTCTCGTTCAGCTTGCGATAACTCTCTTAAGTTTACGATCGGCAATGTGAATTTAAAAGATGAAATAATAACCTGAGCGGGTCGTCCTTCCACCGAGTTAAAAGTTGTCCGCAATGCTTCGTGTCGCTTGATAATCTCCTGAAAAGTTTGCTCTAGAACCGCTACATTTAGCGCCCCCTTCAAGCGCACGGCTGCTGGGATATTATAGGCAGGATTTCCCGGCTGCAATTGGTCGAGAAACCACAGTCGTTGTTGTGCAAAAGAAAGGGGTAATTCTCCCAGCCTTGACGCAGGCTTGATGGGGGGTGCTTTCAGTTTTTGCGAGGCGCGATATTGCAAGAGGCTTTCGGTAACAGTGGCGACGGTAGGGGATTCAAAAAGAGAGCGCAAGGGCAGTTCAACTTGAAAAGCTTCTCGCAGGCGAGAAATCGCCTGAGTAGCCAGCAATGAATGACCTCCCAATTCAAAGAAGTTATCGTGAATTCCCACTCGCTCTAAACCGAGAACTTCCGCCCAAATTTCTGCAATTAATTGCTCGTCGGGAGTTCGAGGCTCGGTAAAATTGCTCTCGAATTCGGCTGTGTTTGTGTCAGGTGCTCTTAGCGATCGCCGATCGATTTTTCCGTTAGGCGTTAAAGGAAGCGACTCCAATAAAACAAACGCTGAGGGAATCATGTACTGCGGCAATTTTTGTTTCAGGTAAGAGCGCAAATCATTAATAAGTTCTGAGTCTTGAGTTTTGAGTGCTGAGTTAGCAACGATATAAGCTACTAAACGCTTGTCGCCCGGATTGTCTTCTCGAACCAGTGCGATCGCTTCTCGCACGGCTGGGTATTGGCTGAGTACCGCTTCAATTTCGCCTAATTCAATGCGAAATCCGCGAACTTTCACTTGGTGGTCGCTGCGCCCCATAAATTCAATGTTTCCATCGGGGAGATAGCGAGCCAAGTCCCCGGTTTTATAGAGGCGTTCTGAAAGAATAAACGATGAAGAATTAAGGATGAATGAAGCATGAATTGGGTCTTCTACAAAGGGGTTAGGAATAAACTTCTCTGCGGTCAGTTCCGGTCGGTTTAGGTAGCCTCTAGATAAGCCGGCACCGCCGATGTGCAGTTCGCCAAAAACGCCAACGGGAACCGGCATTAAATAGCGGTCTAATATGAAAATTTGAGTGTTAGCGATCGGGCGACCGATGGAAACTGATTCATCTTTGCGATCGACCTGATTGAGAGTAGACCAGATAGTGGTTTCTGTAGGGCCGTATAAATTCCACACAGAAGCGCCGCGCAAAAGCAACTGATTGGCGAGTTGTCGGGGTAAAGCTTCTCCCCCGCACAGTATTTTTAATTGATTGTTTTCCTGCCATCCTGCTGCTAAAAGCATTTTCCAACTGGCTGGAGTAGCTTGCATGAATGTCGCGCCAGAATTTGTTAATGTTTCTAAAAGCTTTTCGCCGTTAGATGCCACTTCTCGGCTGGCTACAACAACCTGAGAACCTGTTGTAATAGGCAGGAACAGTTCCAGCGCTGCAATGTCAAAAGATAAGGATGTTACTGCTAGCCAAACATCTCCGTCTGCGATCGCGAGTTGTTGGCGCATAGAACTCAAGAAGTTAACGGCAGAGGCGTGGGAAATTTGCACTCCTTTGGGTTTACCTGTTGAGCCTGAAGTATAGATGACATAGGCTAAATTGGAGGAATTTTGTAAACCCACGAGTGGCTCGTCGCAGCTCGATAGGCCTTCCGAATCTGCATCCAGAAACACGATGGAGGCGCTATTTCTTGGCAGGGTTTCTAATAGCTTTTTCTGAGTGAGTAACACGGAAATTTTCGCGTCTTCCAGCATGAATCCCAGGCGCTCTGGTGGATACGCTGGATCGAGGGGGACATAAGCGCCACCGGCTTTGAGAATGCCGAGAAGCCCTACAATCATTTCTAGGGAACGCTCGACATAAATCCCCACCAAAAATTCTGGTTTGACACCGATTTTTTGCAAGTAACTTGCGAGGTTATTTGCTTTTTTGTTCAGTTCCCGGTAAGTCAGACATTCATTTTCAAAGACGACAGCGATCGCATCCGGCGTCCGCTCTGTCTGCGCTTCAAATAGTTCATGTATGCACTTATCTTGCGGAAAATTTGATTGAGTATTGTTCCACTCGAACAGCAGTTGCTGCTGTTCAGGTTTCGTCAAGATTGGCAAATGTGAAATGCGCTGTTCGGGATTAGCAGCTATACTTTCTAGTAAGGTTAGAAAATGTCCGGCTATCCGCCGTGCAGTGCTAGCGTCAAACAAATCTTGGCTGTACTCAAGCGTTCCATTAATACCCTCTAATCCTTCCTCCAGGTCAAGCGCTAAATCAAATCGAGCCGTGTTCCGTTCTATTTCCAAACTGCTCAACGTCACTCCTGGCAATTTTATCTGCGGCGTCCGAACATTTCGCAGAGAAAACAATACCTGAAATAGGGGATTATGACTTAAATCTCGTTCGTGGTGTATGATTTCTACCACTTTCTCGAATGGCAAATCCTGGTGGTTATAGGCGCCGAGAGCTACTTCTCGCATACGACCCAGTAACTCTTTAAAAGTCGGGTTGCTCGACAGATTGGTGCGGAAAACTAAGGTGTTAGCAAATAAGCCAATTAATTCCTCGATTTCGCGTCGGTTGCGGTTAGCAATGGGGGAGCCGACTAAAATATCTTCTTGCCCGGTGTAGCGATGGAGCAATGTTTTAAACGCTGCCAGTAGGGTCATAAATAAAGTCGCTTTTTCCCGCTGGCTTAATTGGGCGATTTCCTCTGCGATCGCCTTGGGAATGGTGAATTTATGCACCGCACCTCGGAAGGTTTGTACTGCCGAGCGGGGACGATCAGTTGGCAAATTTAGTACAGGGAGATTGCCTCCAAGCTGTTTTTTCCAGTAAGCAAGCTGCGTCTCTAAAACTTCTCCCTGCAACCACTGGCGCTGCCAACTTGCAAAGTCTGCGTACTGTACCGACAGTTCGGGAAGGGGAGAAGGTTTGCCAGTGCAAAAGGCTTGATAAAACGTGGCGAGTTCCTGGATGAATATTCCCATTGACCAGGCATCGAAAATGATGTGGTGCGTACTCAATAGCAGCACCCAGTTTGAATCGCTCAATTGCAGCAATTTGGCACGCAATAAGGGTGCTTGTGAGAGGTCGAAAGCAAGCTTTGCTTCTGCGGCGATTAACCGTTCTACTTCGCGAGATCGTTCAGTTTCAGGAAGCGATCGCAAATCTCTTTCTAAAATTTTCAATTCCAGATTTGAAGCGATCGCCTGAACGGGTTGCCCGTTTATTGTCTTAAAAGCCGTTCGCAAAACTTCATGACGCTTGACAAGTTCGTTGAGACTGCGATCGAGGGATCTCGCGTCGAGTGTTCCCGTCAAACGCACGCCGGCGACGATGTGATAGGTAAAGTTGCCTGGAGTTAGTTGCTCAAAAAACCACAACCGCTGTTGAGCAAACGACAGAGGAAAAGTGTTAGAATCTCGACTTTGAGGCAGAATTTTTGCTAGCAAAACGTTTTCTTTTTTCTGGTTGAGTCGCTGCAACAGCAACTCCCGCTTTTGGGGAGAAAGAGTCGCGATGCGTTCGATTAAATCACTCATTTACTGACTCCTTGTTGGGCGAGAATTTCCTGAATTTGTACTTCTGACAGTTGATCGAGGTCTGCTAACACCATCGCTAGCATTTCACTGTCTGTTTGTTCGGCTTGCTTTTGGGCGATCGCTACAGCAAAATCGGCGACAGTGGCCGACTCAAATAAACGGTGCAAAGGCAACTCGACCTGAAATGCTTGGCGCACTCTGGAAATTACTTGAGTTGCTAATAAGGAATGCCCTCCTAATTCAAAAAAGTTGTCGTAAATGCCGACTTTTTCAAGTTTGAGAACTTCAGCCCAGATAGCGGCTAAAACTTCCTCGATATTTGTGCGAGGCGCGACAAAGTTTCCTGTCAACTCCGGTCGCATTTCATCAGGTGCGGGCAGGGATCGTCGGTCTACTTTTCCGTTAGAAGTTAAAGGAAAACTTTTGAGGATCACAAAAGCAGAAGGCACCATGTACTCCGGCAATTTTGAGGTTAAGAAATTGCGAATTTCCTTGTGGGTAGGTGCTTGTTTCTGATTAGAAACAAAATAAGCCACGAGACGCTTTTCACCAGGCGCATCTTCCCGCGCCACCACTACAGCCTGCGCGATATCTGGATGTTGCCCCAGCACCGCCTCAATTTCTCCCAATTCAATGCGGAAACCGCGAATTTTTACTTGGTCGTCAATTCGCCCGATAAATTCGATGTTTCCGTCGGGCAAATAGCGAGCCAAGTCGCCGGTTTTGTACAGTCGCGTCTTTGCTTGCGTGTCAAAGGGATTGGGAATAAATTTTTCTGCGGTTAATTCAGGGCGGTTAAGATATCCGCGCGCCAAATTATCACCGCCGATGTACAGTTCACCAGGTACGCCTATGGGCACCGACTGCAAGTAAGAATCCAAGATATAAATCTGAGTGTTGGCAATCGGAAGACCGAGGGGAACTGTGTCAAAATCGCACCCAATTTTATCAAATTCGACTTGATAAGTCAGGACACCTACAGTTGTTTCTGTTGGCCCGTAGTGATTGAATACTGAGCAACTGGGAGCCAGATTGCGAAGTGTTTTAATTAAGCTCCAGTTGGCAGATTCACCTCCTAAAATAAGCCGTTTACCAGGCAAAATTGACTTGGGTTGAGAGGAATTTAAAAGGGCGGCTAGGTGAGAGGGAACTATTTTGAGGCAGTCGATGGGATTGCGGCAGAAATATTCACCCAGTGCCTCTGGATCGGTGGCGCGTTCTTGGGAGATAATATGCAGGCAACCGCCGAAACAAAGGGCGGGGAAAATCGCTGTGTTTCCTAAGTCGGCGGCGAAGGTGGAAACGGTAGCAAAACTGGCTTTGGCTGGTAGGTTTAATTTTTCCTGAATGCTGTGCAGGTAATTGAGCAGTTGCCGGTGTTCGATCGCTACTCCTTTGGGAATGCCAGTGGAACCGGAAGTATAGATGACGTAAGCTAAATTGTCTGTAGAAACACGGGGCGTGTAAGATGCAGAAACAGTGGGAATATCTGTATCGATGCAAACAATATTTGCCTGAGTTTTCGGCAAGGTTTCGATGAGCCGCTGTTGTACGAGCAAAACCTTCACCTGAGCGTCTTCTAGCATTAGGGCTTTGCGCTCTATTGGGGTCGTTGGAGCGATGGGTAAATAGGCGCCACCGGCTTTGAGTACGCCCAGCATTCCTACGATTGTTTCTAAGGAGCGATCGAGGCAAATGCCCACAACGACTTCTGGCTCAACTCCCAAGTTTTGCAGGTGATGGGCGAGTTGATTGGCGCGATCGTTGAGTTCTCGGTAGGTGATTTGTTGACTTTCAAAGATGACGGCAATGCTGTCTGGGTTGCCTTCTGCTTGTTCTTCAAAAAGCTGATGAACGCATTTATTTTTCGGGTAATCTTTTTGAGTTTGGTTAAAGTCAATGAGAAGTTGCAGCCGATCGCGATCGCTCAGTATGTCTACCTGACTGATAGCGACTTCTGGATTTTTGACTGTGCTTTCTAAGAGCGCCTGAAAGTGTTGTAACAAGCGCTTTATATCTGCCGCAGCAAATAAAGCGGAATCATAGTGAAATTCAGCGGTTATGGAATTGCACAGGCGAAGGCAGGAGAGCTTGAGTTTGAATGGCTCTAGGCAGGCATCTTGCCGAACAAGGGAAAATGAAACGCCTGAATTACCATAGTTCTTAGGCTCTGCTTGGAACTCAAAGCAGACGGGCCAAAAGCTGCTGCTTTTTTCGTTTTCTAAAATTTCTTCCCAGCTAAAATATTCTTGCCAGTTGTACATTTCGTTGAGATTAAGCTCAACTTGCTGCCTCGCTTGTGAGAAATTTAACTCGTCTTGCACTAGGCATCGTAGGGGTAAGTATTTGCACAGCAGCCCCAGAGAGTGTTCTAATTCTTCATATTTTCTGCCGTCAATCGCTACGCCGATTATCGGGTTTTGCTCTCTGGTAAGCCGCCAAATGAGAATTTGCCAGCAAGTCAGCAGGAAGGCAGAAATATCGCTTTTGTGCTTTGGGGCGATCGCTTCCAGGCTGTTCAACAAATCACCCCGAATTTCCACCCTTTCTACTAGCGGCTTAAATTCCGCTTCTGAATTCTTCTTTTCCCAAGGAAGCGTTAATAAATCCAAAGATTCAAGGTTCAGCTTTCGCCAGTATTCTTGGCCGATTGCCGTTTCTTCTGATTCGAGTAACTCATTTTGCCACTCAGCAATATCGGCATATTGCATTGGCTCATCGGCTGCTTCTTCTTGGCACGCACAGGCCCAGTAGGAAAGACTGACTTCGCGGGTAAAATTTTTCAGGGTGACGCTATCTGCAATTAAGGCAGAGAAGTTCGCCAGCAAT
The DNA here is from genome assembly GCF_036705145.1 of Microcoleus sp. B5-D4. Taxonomy (NCBI): domain Bacteria; kingdom Bacillati; phylum Cyanobacteriota; class Cyanophyceae; order Oscillatoriales; family Microcoleaceae; genus Microcoleus; species Microcoleus sp. B5-D4. The sequence goes on from NZ_JAUBTV010000007.1 coordinate 49,826, forward strand.
AGGTGCTTGTCTTGGGCGAGAGTGACTAAAGAGATATGCCAAAGTGGGCCGCGCTCAAAATCAAAAGGAAGCAGACTTAGTTGCGGAAAAAGCGCTGCGATTTTAGCTTCTTGTTCTTCAGGAGACAAACCGCTCAGATTGTGTTCCGAGATAGGAACTTCACCAGTGCTGGCGATCGCTTGCAGGGGTAGTGTCATCCCAGGCAAGCAGTGAAAGCTAGTCCGCAGGATTTCGTGCCGATTCACGACATTTTGCAGCGCCCTTGTAAAAATCTCTCGATCGAGATTTCCGGTAATTAAAATTGCACCTCGAACGCGATAAGTCTGTTGGCTTTTATTTTGCTGTAACCCCCACAGATGCCGTTGCTGTGGAGAGAGTCTAAACCCTTCGATTGTTTCGTTTTGCATTTCTAAAGTTCCTTTAATAAGCCTAAATATCTTGACAGCTAAACGCTTCTGCCATACCGACAACAACCCGACGCGAACCAGAAAATGGCGTGCGTCCGTGCGCGGCTAGCATATTATCTAACAGCAAGACATCTCCTTCTTCCCAAGGGAAAACAATCGTTTCTTGCTGATAGCAGCGACGAATTTCGTCTAATATACAATCTTCAATGGGCGAGCCATCGCCGTAATAAGCATTGCGGGGTAAATCTTCCTCTTTAAAAGAAGTTAAAAGCTCTTTGCGAACGGCGGGTTCGAGATTGGAAATGTGGAAGAGGTGAGCTTGATTAAACCACACCATTTCCTGCGTTTGTGGGTGTTCAGCGACAGCTTGACATATTTGCCGAGTTCTCAAGCGTGAAGCGAAGCTATCCCGAAGGGAATCGCCACTTTTCCATTCTAACTCAATTCCCGCTTTTTGGCAATACTCTTCTACCTCAATTTTGCTATCAGTATTGAAGACATTTTGCCAGGGTAAATCTACGCCACCGCCGTAATTTCGCACATACATAACCTTTTTTTGGGCAAACTTTTCTCTAATATTTGAATCCAGGCTTTCAAACACTTTGCGGCTGTTAGCGATCGGGGTTTCTCCTCCCTGTTCGGCTTTCTTGACGCAGAAAAAAGCGATTTTCAGTGGCCAATTTCTAGAATAAGCCATTTCATTGTGCAGTGGGATGAATTGCTCAGCAGGATACTCGGTGGAAGTGTAGATATTTCCGCTCACCTGACTGCGCGGAGTTGAGCGAAAAGAATATTCCAACAAGTCGCCCGCAAGAGTTTGAATAAACTGCTCGAAACCATTCACCCCGCCCACTTCAAAGCCTCGAAAAAGTATTCCTCCATGCTTCCATAACTGCATTTCAATTGATGAGCGATTGTTCGCAGCCCAACCCGCGAGATTTAATTTTTCTACTGTTGGCTGAACCACTAGAGGTAGAAAGTTTTCGGGCTGGAGGTAGGCGGTTTTGACTAATTCCTCTGAGGATAGGCTGACGGCTTTGCGCCTAACCGATCCTAACTTTTGGGAATTGAGATTCTTTGTTTCTGTATTTGTCATAATTTTTGCTTTGGTGAAAAATTTATCCCTTTTTCCCGAAAAAACCTGAGAGATTGAAATTAAATCCGTTAGCATCGGAACTATTCATCTCTCTGTTCTCTTCCTCTGCGTTCTCTGCGTACTCTGCGGTTTAATCATTCCAATGCAACCGGAATTGATATGAGCCATCATTTTCTACTTTTCATAACTTTGCGTTTAGCCATTTTTAATTTTTGAATTCCCGAAAGATGAATTAGTTTTTGCTGTTCGATTTGGTGCTGCCTTTCTGCTTCGGCAAGAATTTCTGCCAAGTCGTCGATTCTGATATCTGGCTGGATGACTACCTGGTTGAGGAGGATTTGAAAACCTCTCACCATTCGGGCAATAGTCGCAGCCTCAAATAAGTCTGTTTTGTACTCAAATAAGCCTTGAATTCCTTCTGAAGCCTCCCAGAGAGTGAGGCTTAAGTCGTGTCTCGACATACCGACATCGAATTCCAGAATGCTCAAGGTCAAACCAGCTAACTCCAAGGGTGGCATGGGCGCATTCTGGAGTACAAACCACACTTGAAACAGCGGGTTATAGCTGAGATTTCGCTCCGGCTGCAATTCCTCCACGAGCTTTTCAAAAGGAACATCCGGGTGAGCGTAAGCTGCTAACGCTACCTCGCGTGTTCGACCGAGTAGTTCGCGGAAAGTTGGATTACCTGCGGTGTCAATTCGCAGCACTAAAGTATTGACAAAAAATCCAATTATTTCCTCTAATTCAATGCGGTTGCGATTGGCAATGGGAGAGCCAATAGCGAGGTTATCCTGCTTTATTTGGCTGGATAGCAAGGATTGAAATACTGCCAAGAATGTCATAAATAGGGTGACATCTTGTTGCTGGGCGAGCGTTTTCAGCCTTTCATTTAAAGACGCAGAAATCACAAAAGATTGCTGCGATCCTTGGAAAGTTTGCACGGGAGAGCGCTGCCGATCAGTTGACAGTACAGCTAAACCGCCTCCCAATTGCTGTTTCCAATAAGCGAGCTGTTTTTCTAATTTCTCTCCCTGGAAATGCTGCCGCTGCCAACTGGCGAAGTCGGCATACTGCACGGGAAGTTCAGGCAACCCAGAGGGTTTGTCAGTGGAAAAAGCTTCATAAAGTGCGGCTACTTCTCGCACCAACACGCCCATAGACCAACCATCAGAAATAATGTGGTGTATCGTCAGCAGCAACACATATTCTGCCGAACCAAGTTGCAGCAAAGTGCCCCGCAGTAAGGGATCTCGCGTTAAGTCAAAGGGGCGTTGGGCTTCTTCAAGAGTACGCTGCTCAATTTCAGCTTGCTGCTCAGTTTCTGGTAAATGTTGCAAGTTTACCACCGACAAAGCGAAATTCAAGGAAGGAGAAATCAGTTGGACAGGTTCCCCGTCCACTTCTGCAAAAGCAGTCCGTAAAACTTCGTGACGCCGGACAATTTCATTGAGTGTTTGTTGCAGTGCCGACAAATTCAATTGCCCTTGCAACCGCACAGCAGCAGGAAGGTTGTAGGCAGGGTTTTCTGGAGACAATCGATCGAGAAACCACAGCCGTTGCTGGGCAAAAGAAAGGGGAGCAGAATTTTGCTGCGATCGCCTGGGAATACGCTTAGATTGCTCAGCCTGTACTGCCTCTTTGCCTAATGCTTTGAGGAGGAGCGATCGCTTCTGGGGCGAGAGGTTTTTTAGTCGTTCTGAACGATTAGTAGACATCATAATTCACTTCCTCGCAGTGGTCGCTGTTTGTGATAGTTAAGGAAAGCTTTGCTGCTATTTTTAGCTGGTCGTTTAAAACAACGTTGATATCTGCTTCAGTGGTGAGGGGGTTGGCAAGGACGACTCGAAAAGCAACAATGGGAATGGTTTTGCCATAACAGGTGTTTTGCACGGTTGTTCGCGATACGAAGGTGTGACCGGCTTGCCGCTGGGCCTCCTGAAGGCGCTCGTTAAATTCATTAATGAAGTGGTAGTCTGCTTCTGTTAGTTGTTTTTTGGCTGCTTTTTCCCTGAATTTTTCTGGAATGTAGCGGTATAAAAGAATATTAATTTCTGGTTCTAGCAGCAATTCAAATGCTGGATTTTCCCGAAGTAAATTGGCTAAGTGCTGCGTTTTATGGATGCCTCCATCTATCAAAAACTCATAGCCTTGATGGCCGATGATATTTAAGGCGGCTTGCAAGAACAAACTCGCACCCGATCGAGAGCCTTCGAGAGAGCGTTTCCCTAGATCGATCGAGTCTTTTCGCACCGTGTAGGGTGCGTTTTTTTCAATAACTTTGGCGGTTTGGGGATTGCGGAATAAAACCATACCGATTCCCATTGGCAAATACATTTGTTTGTGTCCATCTATGGTGACGGAATCTGCTAGTTGAATGCCTGCTAATTTGTGTCGGTGACGTTGGGAAAAAAGCACGGGGCCGCCCCACGCGGCATCGACGTGAAAGTGAGCGTTTGCTTCTTGCGCGATCGCGGCTATTTCTGGAAGCGGATCGATACTTCCCGAATCGGTGCTGCCTGCAATACCGATAATTGCCAGAATGTGCAGGTTGCGATCGCGACATTCGGCTACAGTTTGGCGCAGCGCTGCCAAATCCATCCTGTGATTGGAATCGGTGGGGATTTTTAGGAGATTGCGATCGCCAATGCCTAATAAACCGGCAGCCTTTTCAAAAGAATAGTGCATCAAACTCGAACCGATTATCACCATTCCCTTGTAGCCGTAAAACTCTAAAGCTGCGTACAAGCCTTCTTTTTCAATGCCACCAAAGTTATTTTTTGGCCCTAAAGAAGCGTTGCGAGCGCACCACAAAGCTGTGATATTAGCTAGGGTGCCACCCGTTGTCATGATACCGAGCGTGCTGTCACTTTTTTGAATGTGCTGGTTATAAAAATCCTCAGAAAAATCGTAAATTAATCGGTGCATCATTGCCAAAGTCTGGCGCTCGCAGGGGCTTAAAACTTTGGCTGTTTCCATCTTGACTAAATTTTGATTCATCGCGGTTAACAGCTTCGCGATCGGGCGCACAAAATAGGGAAGTGCGCTCGTCATGTGACCGATATATCGGGGGGAAGATGTGTGAATGGAATGGGCAACGAGGGTTTGGGTCAAATCATCGATATAATTCCCAACATCTGTAGGAAGGGCGGGAATTTTGTTTTCCATAAACTGCTGAATAATTAACTCTAAGTCAATATCTGTACTAGCGGTTTTTGCGTACAAAAAGTCTTGAACTAAGGCAGAAATTCGCTCCTCCATTGCTTCTTCTGCCAAAAATGACTTTTCTGAGGCACTGAATAGCTCCATTAACTTTTCTTCAATTGGGTTAACCGAGGCTTTCAATGGCTGCATTACATCTTGAGAACTTGTGGCTTTTACTGTTAGTTTACTCATGCGAATTTATCCTGTTATATCAAATCCGTTAGCATCGGCATTATTCATCTCTCTCTTCCCTTTCTCTGTATCCTCTGTGTCCTCTGCGGTTTAATCATTCCGATACAACCGGAATGGATATTAAATGGGATTTTTAAATCTCCAATTACCCAGCGAACCCTTAAGGAGCAAAGGGCTTTTTGTGTTTTTTGACCCACCCGATATTTACTCAGCCACCATCACAGTTTGTGCTGACTCTCCATCACTCTTTTCTAAGAGATCGAGCAATTTATCTATCTGGTTAGCATCGGCGTTTGCCAGAATTTCTTCCTCGATTAGTTCAGCTAAATTCTGAAGGGTGGGAGCAGCAAAAAAATCGCACAGTGCTAACTCTACCCCAAAGCACGATCGCACTCGCGATATTAACTGTGTTGCCATCAGAGAGTGACCGCCGAGGTCAAAAAAGTTTTGCTTAATTCCTACTTTTTCTAGCCCTAAAATAGCAGTCCAAATGTCAGCAATTTTCTCCTCTGTAGGCGTTTGTGGCTCAGTGAAGGCTGTTTCATCAGAAACGTAATCGCACCTTTGAGATAAGGCGAGACGGTCAATTTTTCCGTTGGGCGTTAATGGCAACGCATCTAATAGCATAAAAGCTGAAGGCACCATGTAATCGGGCAGTTTGTGCTTCAAGAATGAACGCAGTTCGGAAATAAGTTCTGGGTGCTGATTTCTGAACCCTGAGTTAGGAACTAGGTAAGCGACTAGGCGTTGACTCCCCGGTGCATTTTCTTGAAGCAAAACAGCAGCGGTGGATACAGAAGAATGTTGAGAAAGTGCTGCCTCTATTTCTCCTAGCTCAATGCGGAAACCGCGCATTTTTACTTGGCAATCGCCACGACCCAGAAATTCTATATTACCATCCGGCAGGTAACAACCGATATCGCCTGTTTTGAACAAAACTTTTTGATGATAATTACCGAGAAAATCTAATTTTTGTTGCCCAAACGGGTTAGAAATGAATTTCTCCGAGGTTAATTCCGGGCGGTTTAAGTAGCCCTGTGCCAATCCATCGCCGCCGACGTAAATCTCGCCGGGAACTCCGATCGGAACGGGTTGCAAATTGCGATCGAGCAGATAAATTTGCGTGTTGGCGATCGGGCGACCGATTGGAACTTTCTCGACACAGTGAGTTGCATCGTACCACGTCACGTCTGCAGCTACTTCCGAAGAGCCATAAAGATTGATTAATACCCGCTGGGGCATCTGCTCTCGAAATTGCTGGCAAAGTTCGAGCGGCAGAGTTTCTCCGCTGCAAATCCAATATTGTAATTGAGGCAAACGCCTGTCTAAATCAGGGAAGGAATCTAAGATAGCGCGCAACAAAGAAGGAACCAGCACCAGTCGAGTTACATTTTGCTTTGATAAGGTTTGAAGGAATTGGTTAATATCTTTGACGGAGCGATCGGGAATAATGACAGTGGGCAACCCATGCAGCAAAGGAGCAAATATTTCCCAAACCGAATCGACAAAATTTAAGGACGTTTTTTGACCGCAAATATCTGCTTCGATAAAAGGGTAGGGGTTCCAAAAACAGCGATTGACTGTGCCTCGGTGGGTGCCGAGTACGCCTTTGGGAGTGCCTGTCGAGCCGGAAGTGTAGAGGACGTAAGCGAGGTTTTCAGCTTCCACTTTAACAGCGGGGTTGCGATCGCTCTCGCGGGAAATTTCCTGCCATTCGGCGTCGATACAGACGACTTTAGCGCTGTGTTCGGGGAGGGTTTCTAGGAGGTTTTTTTGAGTCAAAAGCACCGGAACTTTTGCGTCGGCTAGCATAAAGGAGCGGCGTTCTTGGGGATAAGCAGGATCGATAGGAACGTAAGCGGCACCGACTTTTAAAATGCCCAAAATGGCCACCAGCATCGACAGCGATCGCTCTAAGCAAATTCCCACCAAAACTTCGGGTTTTACACCTAGAGATTGCAGGTAATGCGCGATTTGATTGGCTTTGGCATTCAATTCGCGGTAAGTCAATTGTTCATTTTCGCAAATTGCAGCCACTGCATCTGGGGTTCGCTCTGTTTGCGCTGCAAATAATTCGTGAATTGAGGAATTTTTGGGGTAATCCGCTTGGGTGTCGTTCCACTGGACAAGTAATTGCTGGCGTTCGGCGGCGCTCAATAGGGGCAATTCTGACAGTTTCCGCTCAGGATTGGCAGTCATTTCCTCTAGTAAAGTTTGCAGGTGTCCGAGCATCCGTGCGATAGCAGCGTCTTCAAAGAGGTTGCTATTGTAACCAATTTTCAGCGTCAATTCCGCACCGGGCATTGCCATCACCGTTAGAGGATAATTCGTTGTTTCCAAGGAGCGAATATTCTCTATTTTTAAGTTTTGAATCTTCTCCTGCAAAGAAGCATCCGAAGGATAATTTTCAAAAACGACCAAACTCTCAAATAGAGGTAAACTCCGAGGAACTTCGCTCCACCCCTGCACCTCAACGAGGGGGCTGTACTCATACTGCCTCGCCTCAACTTGTTGCGCTTGGAGTTCTTTCAAGCAGGATAAAATAGAATCCTTTGGGTCAATTTTTACGCGCACTGGCAGAGGATTTACGAACAGTCCCACTACCGATTCAGCACCCATTAACTCTGGCGGTCGCCCGGAGACAACCGTACCAAAAACCACATCTTCCTCGCCGCTGTATCGGCTCAAAAGTAGCGCCCAAGCTGCCTGTACGAGGGTATTTAATGTTAGCTGATGCTGCCGCGCGGCAGATTGCAGTGCGGCGGTGGCTGTTGCAGAAAATATCACCTGCTGTTCGCCACTACTTTCTAAACGGTTTCCCGCGACAATATTGCCCCGGCCGATCGCAGTTGGAGCTGCAAAACCTTTGAGAGTTTGCCGCCAAAATGACTCAGCCGCCGATAAATCTTGCTGGTGCAGCCAGGCGATGTAATCCCGATAAGGGCGAGGGCGTTTGAGGTGCAATTCCTCGCCCTGGGAGAAGGCTTGATAAAAACCAAAAACTTCATCAAGAACGATCGCCAGCGACCACCCATCTAAAACTAAGTGGTGGTGGCTCAAAATAAACTGAAAAGTATCTGTTTCTAACTGCGCCAGTGCAATGCGAATCAAGGGAGCTGATGTCAAGTCAAAGCCCTGCTCGCGATCGGCTTTTAGGAACGTTTCTAGCTGCTGTTGTTGTGCGGATGCCGAGAGCGATCGCCAGTCCATCTGCTGCCAAGATAATGCAGCCTGCTTACGCACCGCTTGCACGGGTTCTTTCAACTTTTCCCACACGAAACAAGTCCGCAAAATGGGATGTCGCTCTACAACATTTTGCCAACTATTTCTCAACGCAGAAACATTGAGATCGCCGCGCAAGACGCACAGCAGTTGCCCGAAATATACGCCCGATTCTGGCTGGTAGAGGGAATGAAAGAGAATGCCCTGCTGCGCTGGAGAGAGGGGATAAAAATCTTCGATATTGCCTTTGCTCATCTTACAGCTCTCCCAAAATTGCGGTAATGTTGTCTAAATCGTCCTGGCCCCACTGACTCCACTTAAACTCTGCAAAGTCAGAAGGAGTGCAGCCGCCGGCGTCGGGGGACTGACAGTATTGAATTAGCGATCGCAGCGATTCTATAAAGCCCGTTGCCAAATTTTCAATGCTTTCTCGTCGGTGAATGTTTTCGCTGTACGTCCAATCTAATTGCAGCTTGTTGCTGGTAATAAATCCGTTAATTTCCAGTAGGTAACGCCGATTTCCGCGCGGGCTGCGGATGGGGCCACTAGGCTCGGAGGACAGCATTAATAAAGAAGATTTCGGCAGCACTTGGTCAAACTGTCCGAGATAATTAAAGCTTACCTCAGCTTGCGGCAATTTGTGCAGTTTTTTAGAAAATTCTGGGTTTAAATATCGTAGGACGCCGCAGCCAATACCGCGATTGGGCACTGCGCGTAACTGCTCTTTCACTGATTTGAGTGCAGCCCCTAGATCGGAATGTTTTTCTAAATTAAACAGGACGGGGAAAACTGCTGTAAACCAGCCGATTGTGCGCGACAAATCTACTCCTTCAAATATATCTTCGCGCCCGTGACCTTCTAAGTCCAGTAAAAGTGAGTTATTGCCTGTCCAGCTTTCAAATGCTTGAGCTAAAGCAGTTAGCAATACATCATTAATTTGAGTGCGGTAAGCGGCAGGTACTTCTTGTAAGAGCAGTTTGGTTTCTTCCAGACTCAAAGCAACGGATACTGTCTTTTCAGATGCAACTAAATTAGCTGCATTTGGATAATCGACTGGCAAGGGAGAAGTTGGTTGGTGAGAAAGGGCGAGCCAGTAATCGAACTCTGCTTGCAATTCGGGCGATCGCGCCCACTCATGCAAGCGTTCTGCCCACTGCTTAAAGGAGGTTGTTTTGGGCGGCAGCGCGACAGTTTCGCCGCCGCTAATCTGCCCATAAGCCGTCTGGAAATCCTCAATTAAAATTCGCCACGAAACCCCATCAACCGCTAAGTGATGAATGGCCAATAACAAGCGATTTGGCTGATGTTTGCCCATGTCAAATAGGGCAGCGCGAAGTAATGGCCCCTCTGACAAATTCAAACTGGCTTGCAACTGAGTGGCGGCGGTTTGGAAAGCCGCTTCTCGCTCCTCTGGAGGTAGCGACGACAAATCAATGCAGGTAAACGGAGCAACCTCGTCGGGATTGGCGAGATTCTGCAGCCAGCCAGATTCTCCTTGCACAAAACGCAGGCGCAGCGCGTCGTGGTGCTTCAGCAATTCTTGCAAAACTGACTCAATTAATGCAGGTTCGAGAGGTTGTCGCAACTCGAAAAGCACCGCCTGATTCCAGTGGTGTGGATCGGAGAGATTTTGTTCAAAAAACCAGTGCTGAATTGGTGTCAGAGGAACTTCGCCGATGATTGATCCTTGTTCCGATTGTTGGATCTGAGCTGTATCGGCGATCGCTGCTAACTGTGCAATGGTTTGGTGTTGAAACAGTTGTTTTGGAGTGAGTCGCAACCCCGCTTGATTGGCTTTAGAAATGACTTGAATGCTGAGGATGGAATCGCCGCCCAATTCAAAGAAATTGTCGTCAATTCCCACTTGTTCTAACCCCAATACTTGCGCCCAAATTTCTGCCAGGATTTTCTCAATAGCTGTGCTTGGCGTGGCGAATGCCTCTTCGAGTTCTGGCCGATCGCGATCGGGTGCAGGTAGTGCCTTGCGATCGACTTTACCGTTGTTTGTTAAAGGCAGCGCCTCCAGCATCACGAAGGCAGCAGGCACCATGTATTCCGGCAGCTTTTCTTTCAGAAAGCAGCGCAGTTCGTGAATCAGTATTGAATGCTTATTTTGTGCGGCTGAGTTAGCAATGATATAAGCTACCAAGCGCTTATCGCCCGGTACATCTTCTCGCACTACAACCACAGCCTGGGCGACATCTGGATGCTGTCCTAGCGCTGCTTCAATTTCTCCCAATTCGATGCGGAAACCGCGCACTTTTACTTGGTGGTCAATTCGTCCCAAGTATTCAATATCGCCATTTGGCAGATAGCGAGCTAAGTCTCCCGATTTGTACAACTGCGCTTTCAAACTGTCATTAAAGGGGTTGGGAATAAACCGATCGGCTGTTAATTCTGGCTGATTGAGATAGCCCCGCGCGACGCCAGCACCACTAACGTAAATTTCCCCAGGAATGCCGATCGGAACGGGTTGGCAGTTGCGATCGAGCAGGTAAACTTGCAAGTCAGGAATTGGACGGCCAATAAGGCTGGCATTTTTACTTAAATCAGCGGCAGTCAGCGGCCGATAGGTGACATGGACAGTTGTTTCTGTAATGCCATACATATTGACCAGTTGGGGGTGCCGATCGCCGTGCCGGTCGAACCAAGGTTTTAAGCTTTGCAAGTCTAAAGCTTCCCCCCCAAAAATTACTAAGCGCAGGCTTAAATCTTCGCCAATTCCGACAGATTCTTCTGTCTTTATCAACTGGTAAAATGCAGAAGGAGTTTGGTTGAGAACTGTGACTCGTTCTTTGCATAGCAAGCTGTAAAAATCTTGGGGCGATCGGCTGACTGAATAAGGCACGATCGCGAGTCGCCCGCCGTAGAGTAAAGCGCCCCAAATTTCCCATACTGAGAAATCAAAAGCATAAGAGTGAAACAGCGTCCACACATCTTGCTCGTTGAAGTTGTACCACGACTGGGTAGCAGCAAACAGGCGGACGACGTTTGAGTGAGGGACTAAAACGCCTTTAGGGATGCCAGTTGAGCCAGAAGTGTAGATGATATAGGCGAGATTTTCGGCAGTGGTGCCGCTGACGGGATTTTTTTTGCTGTGTTGGGAGAAAGCACTTTTATCCCCATCGAGGCCAACGATTTTGGCGCTGCATTTGGGAAGGGTTTGCAACAATTTTTCCTCAGTCAGCAGCACATTTACCTGCGCGTCTTCGAGTATAAAAGCAAGGCGATCGCGAGGGTAGGCTGGATCGAGCGGAACGTAAGCGCCCCCGGCTTTGAGAATGCCGAGAATACCGACAATTGTATCGAGCGATCGCTCGACACAAATTCCCACCAAAACTTTTGGTTTAACGCCGAGTTGTTGCAGGTAATGGGCGAGTTGGTTGGCTCGTTCATTCAGCTCGCGGTAGGTGAGTTTTTGGTCTTCAAATACGACGGCAATGGCATCGGGAGTTCGATCGACCTGCGCTTCAAATAATTGATGAATGCAGCGATCGCTCGAATAATCGGCGCGGGTGTCATTCCACTCTACCAACAACTGATGCCGCTCTTTTTGCCCCAGCAACGGTAGCTCTTCAATCCGCCGATCTGGGTTGGCAGCTATACCCTCCAGCAACGTGATGAAATGCCCCGCCATCCGCCTAATAGTGACCGCATCAAATAAATCGGTACTGTATTCAAACTGACCGCTAATTTCTTCCTGCTTTTCTTCTAAATACAGCGTTAAGTCAACTTTTGCTGTCTGATTTTCAACATCTAAAAGAGTGAGATTGAGTCCGGCTATTGATTCTGCAGCAACAGGTGCAGTTTGCAACACAAAAGTAACTTGGAACAGTGGATTGTAGCTCAAATTGCGATCGGGTTGCAACTCTTCAACCAGTTTCTCAAACGGCAAATCCTGGTGAGCGTAAGCTTCTAAACTCACCTCCCGAATGCGATCGAGCAACTGCCGAAAAGTGAGATCGCCTGACAAATCAGTTCGCAATACCAAAGTATTGACAAAAAACCCGATTAGCCCTTGAATTTCCGCTCTGTTGCGGTTGGCAATGGGAGAGCCAACGGGGATATCTGCCTGTCCTGTATAGCGATAGAGCAACGTTTTAAAGGCTGCTAGCAGTGTCATAAACAGGGTGGCATTTTCCTGGCGGCTGAGCTTTTTGAGGGCTGACGTTAGCGTTCTGGGGATGAGAAATGATTCTTTCGCGCCCCGATAGGTTTGCACCGGGGGACGGGGGCGATCGGCTGGCAATTCCAGCAAGGGGGGAACGCCACTAAGCTGCTTTTTCCAGTAGTTAAGTTGAGTTTGCAAGCGATCGCCCGCAAGCCATTCCCGCTGCCAAATAGCAAAATCGGCGTACTGTATGGAAAGTTCGGGAAGTGGGGATGGTTTGCCAATCGAAAACGCTTCGTAAAGTGCTGCTAATTCTTGCAGAAAGACTCCGATTGACCAGCCATCAAAAATAATGTGGTGTAGCGTCAGCAGCAAGACATATTCCTCAGCATTTAACTGTAGCAAACTAGCTCGCAACAGCGGCCCTTTGGTTAAATCAAAAGGTTTGCTAGCTTCTTCTGCAGCGAGTTGTTTTACTTTTTCTTCTCGCTCAGTTTCCGCCAATTGTTGCAAGTCTAAAACTTGCAGCCCGAAATTAAATTTCTCACCAACCACCTGCACGGGTTGACCGTCTACAGTGGCAAATGTTGTTCGCAAACCTTCGTGACGGCGCACAATTTCCTTGAAACTTCGTTCTAGCACTACTACATTTAGCCTGCCTTTGAGTAACACAGCCGCCGGAAGGTTGTAAAAAGGGTTTCCCGGTTCAAATTGGTCAATAAACCACAGTCTTTGCTGGGCAAAAGAGGTGGGAAATGCAAATACTTCTTCTTCCGCAGTATTTGCTGAGTCGTGAGTATCTGTTAGAGTTTTTTCGGAAAAATGCACCGTCATGGGATTTTAGATTTTAGATTTTAGATTTTAGATTTTGGATTGACCGCACGGATCGAGTCTCTTTCTTGAGGATTTTAGATTTTAGATTTTCGATTGATTCCACGGATAAATCAGGGGGCTTGTACCATCAAGAAATTCTCGGTCATGGGATTGGTAACTGATAATTGGGAATTGGCAATTGGGAATAGAGGATTGCAGCCGATAATTGGGGATTACTTATGGGCGATCTGCCGATCGCCCGCGACTCATCACTTATTGCAAAGAGGATAGTGACCTCCGGTACGCCGATCGCGAAACAGGCGCGATCGCGGGTTCTTCAACGGCCGCATTTTTGTTTTTGGCATCATTAATATTTTCTGCAAGTACGGCGAGCGATCGTCCTGCAAAAATATCGCACAAAGGCAATTCTATCTGACAAGATTCTCGTACCTTTGCTGCTAATTGAATTGCCAGCAGCGAATTTCCTCCTAGTTCAAAAAAGTTATCGGTAATGCTTAAGTGTTCGATACCGAGAACCTCACAGCAAATTCTCGCTAACATTGCCTCAATAGGGGTGCGTGGTGCGACAAAAATCTTTGCTTCTGGAATTGCCGCGTCTGGTTGAGGTAAAGCTTTTCGGTTAACTTTGCCGTTCGCCGAAAGCGGCAGCGCGTCCAGAATTATAAATGCAGAAGGCACCATATAATCAGGCAGTTTTGCGCTCAGGAATTGGCGCAATTCTTCAACCGCTGGGGCAGCGTTTTGTTGTGAAACGATATATGCTACTAAGCGTTTTTGACTGTGATTTTCTCCGAATGCGGTGACAATGGATGCTTTGACTGCTGGGTGCTCGTTCAAAGCAGCTTCAATTTCTCCTGCTTCGATGCGGAATCCTCGAATTTTCAGGCGGAAATCTTCTCGCCCTAAAAATTCGATATTGCCGTCAGGGAGGAAGCGCCCTAAATCTCCCGTTCGGTACAAGCGATCGCCCGTGACGGGGTGCGTGAGGCAACTGGCGCGAGTTTTTTCTTCATTCCGCCAGTATCCTTTTGTCAGTCCAACTCCGGCACAGCACATCTCGCCGGCAACCCAGACGGGACAGTCTTCGAGCCTTTCATTCAAAATGTAATAGCGTGTATTGGCGATCGGCGATCCGTAGGGAATGCTCTTCCAAGAAGGGTCAACAGTTTCTACCGGATACCAAATATTCCAAAGGGTAGTTTCCGTTGGCCCGCCGACACTGACAACGCGACAGTCACGGACGATCGCACTTAACCTCTGAGGCAGCGTTACGGGAATCCAATCTCCGCCGAGAAACGCCCAGCGCAAGCACTCCGGCAACACCTCAGAACGTCCGGCAGCGTAATCGAGCAGCATTTCCATCATCGGGGGAACCGAGTTCCAAATGGTTACGCGCTCTTTTACCATCAATTGCGCCCAGTGAGAGGGGTCTAGCCGTTGTGTGGCATCGGGAATGACGATCGCTCCTCCGGCTGCTAGGATGCCGAAGATATCGTAAACCGACATATCGTGGTGCAGTGCGGTGACTGCGATCGCGCGATCGCACTCGCCCACATTAAACACTTGATTTGTCTGAGCGATCGCATTGACTACACCGCGATGGGCGATCGCCACGCCTTTTGGCAAGCCAGTTGAGCCAGAAGTATAAATCACATAAGCTAAATCTTCCGCTTCCTGCACTGACTCCAAAGCTTCGTCGCTTTCTGTTGCTAATTCCTCAGTATCAAGACAAATTCGCCGCACATTTTCCGGCCATTCCAAGCGTTGATTTAACTGAGATTGTGTCAAAACAATCTCAACTTCGCCATTTTCCAGCAAATACCACAGCCGTTCTTTTGGCAGCGCCGCATCTACGGGCAAATAAGCAGATCCAGAGGCTAGAATACCCAAGACAGCAACGATTTGCTCCCATCCCTTTTCCATCACCACGGCAACCAATTGGTTAGGGCGAGATCCCAGCTTCCGCAACCGGTGAGCGACTTGATTCGATCGCAGATACAATTCTTGATAACTCTGAGTGCGCGTTGAAGTAATAACGGCGGGTTCGTGCGATCGCGACGCGACTTTCTCAGCAAACAATTCGTGCAGCAATACATCGGGAATGGCTGCCTCAATGCTGTTAGTAAAGGCTTGCTGAAACTGCACCGTTTTATGCCAAGTTTCCTCTTCATTGGCGAGGCTTTGCAATAGGCGGCAATAGGCGTCAAACATATCGTCAATCATCCCTGGCGGGAAGAGTTCTTCCACGGCATCCCAGCTAAAAGACAGCCCCTGGGCGGTTTCAGTAAATTGCGCGTCTATCCAAACTTGCGGCGTTTGACCGATAATGTGCACCAATTCTCCCAATTCTTGAATGAGAGAAAAGATAGAGGAATCTTCCCCAGGCGCGTTTTGCGGATCGATCGTAAACACGACTGGCATCAGGGCTGCGGTTGTACCTTGCGCTTGAGCGAGTTCTCGCACAACGCGCACGCCGCTGACATATTGGTGCTCTAAATCTTGCCAAAGTTGTTCTTGCAATCGCTTGGCTCGTACTTCAAAACTTTCTCGCTTGGAGTTATCTATTTCTAGCAAAGTAAATGACGCAAATTCTCCGATAATTTCCTCAACTTGAGAATGCAAAGGCAACCGATTAAAGCGCGGCACGTTGAGGGTAAACCGAGGCGTTTTGCTCCACAGAGAAAGAACTTCGGCATAGGCGGCCAGCAATAAACCCGTAGGAGTGAGGCTGGCGCGAGCTGTGCGCGTTTTGAGGCGCTCCCAGGTTGGCAAATCTAGGCGATCGCTCCAGCGTTTAAATCGCGGCTGCGTTAAGGAATTCGGGTGTTTGGCGAGGGGCAATTCCGGCGCTGGTGGCAGGTTTTTGAGGCGATTTCGCCAGTAATCTAAGGATTGCTGGAAAAGTGGGGAGTTTTCTAAGGCGATCGTTGCTAAAACGCAATCGCGGAAAGATAGTTGCAAGGGTGAGCTCGCAGTATTAGGATTGCGGTAAAACTTGACCAAATCACCAAACAAAATTTGAAAACTCCAGCCATCTATGCACAAAGCGTCAATGCTGAGATGCAAGCGAATGCGATCGTTCATTTGCGAAGCGCAAATTTCAAATAGCGGCCAACGATCGAGCGGCAGCACTTGGTGAGAAAGCCGATCGCGAATTGCTTCGAGTTGTTCGCAGGCAACTTTTGAATCGAGCGATCGCAAATCCAAAACCTCAATTTTATAAGCGGGCACGTTTTCCAGAATTTGCTGCTGTCCGTTCGGAAGTACGATCGCCCGCAGCATATCGTGACGCTGTACAACTCGTTGCCACGCGAGGCTAAACCGCTCTAAATCTAACTCGTCGCTCTCAATTTCTACATAGCCGTGAATGGCAACATTGCCCATTTCAAAGAAGCTATTTCTCCCGATCCAGTACGCCTGCTGCATTTCATTGAGCGGAAATGGTTTGTAGCGATTTTGAGGATCGGGGGCGATTGTCGGCAGTAATTTAATAGGTTCTTGATCTGGCTCGCTTTTAGTTTCCGCGATCGTCGCTGCTAGACTAGCGACTGTGGGGGATTGAAACAAGCAGCGCAATGATAGCTCGACTTGAAAGCGATCGCGCACCTTGGCAATCAGTTGAGTCGCTAGTAAAGAGTGACCTCCCAACTCGAAGAAATTGTCATTGATTCCCACCTGTTTTAAACCCAGAACCTCAGCCCAAATACCAGCTAATACTTGTTCTTCTAAAGTCTCAGGAGCGATAAAATCTGCCTCTGAACTGTTGGTTTCCGGTGCGGGAAAAGCTTTGAAATCTACCTTGCCGTTGGGCGTCAGTGGCATCGATTCCAAACACACAAAGCTAGCAGGAACCATATAATCTGGCAGTTGTTCCCGGAGAAAAGAACGCAGATTTTTAATCAGTGCAGAGTGCGTAGGGGCGGTGCCTCCGTGCCCGCCCGCGACTGCTGAGTTTAAAACGAGGTAGGCGACTAAACGCTTTCCGCCTGAATCTTCCTCACGCGCGAGAATGACTGCTTCTTGCACGTCTGGATGTTGGCTGAGTGCTGATTCAATTTCTCCCAACTCTATGCGGAAACCGCGAATTTTCACTTGGCGATCCGTGCGATCGAGAAATTCTAAGTTCCCATCGGGGAGATAGCGGACTAAATCGCCTGTTTTGTAAAGGCGATCGCCTTGCACGCCACTAAAAATATCGGGAATAAATTTTTCTCGATTCAGATCCGAACGGTTGATATATCCTCTGGAAACGCCCGCACCTCCGATATAAAGTTCGCCGGGGACTCCGATGGGAACGGGTTGCAAATTAGCATCGAGTACATAGGTGCGGGCATTTGGAATTGGGCGTCCAATCGGCAAGGTTTTTGGGGAGTTTTTAACCGCAGAGGGCGCAGAGGGCGCAGAGGGGAGAGAAGAAGAGGGGAGAGTGTCGCACCACGTGGCGACGATGGTTGTTTCTGTGGGGCCGTAAGTATTGACAAGTCGTACTTTTTCTGAAACGCACTTTTGCCACTGATTCAGGGATGCTGAAAGTGCGGTTTCTCCGCCAATAATTGTCAAGCGCACTGATGGGGGAAATTCTGCTTTTTCGGTGCTGAGTCTGGCAGTTAATTCGCGCCAGTAAGCTGTCGGCAAATCTAAGACGGTGATTTGCCATTCCTGGCATTTTTGCAGGAAGGAAGAAATGCTGTCTAACATGGATTTTCCGCGTAGTACCAATGTTGCGCCTCGCGTTAAACAGGGATAGATTTCTTCGGCGCTGGCGTCGAAACTGAGGGAAGCAAATTGAAGAACGCGATCGCCTGGTTCGATGCCATATTCGACACTTGCAGCCTGCGTATAATTTGCCAAAGATGCGTGTTGAACCATCACTCCTTTTGGCTTGCCGGTAGACCCGGATGTATATATGATATAAGCTAGGTTTTCTGGCAAAACGGCGCTTTCAGGATTTGACTTGTTTTGTTGAGCGATCGTCTGCCATTCTGCATCCAAGCAAATGACAGAAATATTATTTTGGGCTGGGGTTTCTGCTTTTAATTCTGCTTGCGTTAGCAACACCTGAACACCGGCGTCTTCTAACATGAAGGCTAGGCGTTCTTTAGCATATATGGGATCGAGGGGCAAATAAGCGCCGCCTGCTTTTAATACGCCTAAAATCCCGACGATCGCATCGAGCGATCGCTCCATATAAACGCCGACTATCGCATCTGGTTTTACGCCGAAAGAGTGCAAATAATGGGCAAGTTGATTCGCGCGAATATTTAATTCTTGGTAAGTCAAACTTTGGCATTCAAATCGCACCGCAACCGCATCAGGTGTTTTCGCAGCCTGCGCTTCAAACAAACGGTGAACGCACTCATTTTGGGAGTAATTTATCCCAGTATTATTCCACTCAAATAGAAGTTGCTGGCGTTCTGCTTCTGCAAGCAGGGGCAAATCTGAGAGACGCGCGGAGGGATTCGCCACGATGCCTTTTAATAAGTTCTGAAAGTGTCTCGCCATTCGCGCAATTGTAGCAGCTTCAAATAAGTCTATGCTGTATTCAAACCAGCCTCTAATACCTGTTGCTGTGGCTTCTAATTCCAGCGTTAAATCGAAATTTGCTGTGCCGCTGTGAATCTGTTGGCAGTTCAGGCTTAAATCCGGCAATTCTAAGGCGAATTCAGAGGCATTTTGAAAGGCAAACATCACCTGAAATAAAGGCGAGTGACTTAAATCTCGATTCGGCTGCAATTCTTCTACGAGCTTTTCAAATGGCAATTCTTGGTGTGCATAAGCGCCTAAACTTACCTCTCGAATGCGAGCCAGCAACTCTCGAAAAGTGGGATTTCCGGTTAAGTCAGATCGCAGCACTAAAGTATTGACAAAAAATCCAATTAATGATTCGGTTTCGCTGCTATTGCGGCTGGCAATTGGTGAACCGACGAGGATATCTTCTTGCCCGGTGTAGCGGTAAAGCAGTGTTTTGAATGCTGCCAGCAATGTCATAAATAAAGTGGTTTTTTCCCTGCGACTCAATTGCCTAATTGCCTCGGTTAAGTGTTCTGGCAATTCAAATAATTGCCGACCTCCCTTGTAACTTTGAACAGCGGGACGAGAAAAGTCTGTTGGTAAATTTAGAACCGCTGCGCTGCCACTTAACTGCTGCTTCCAGTAAGTAAGTTGAGTTTCTAATATTTCTCCCTGCATTTGTTGGCGCTGCCAAGTTGCAAAGTCTGCATACTGAATTTGCAGAGGTGGAATCGCGGCTAATTTATTATTAGTAAAGCCTTCATAAAATGCCGCTAGTTCCCGTAAAAATATGCCCAAAGACCACCCATCGAAAATGATATGGTGGGCGGATAAAAGCAGAGTATGTTCTGTTTCTGATAGGCGCAGAAGTTTGGCACGTAGCAGATTTGCTTGAGTTAAATCAAAGGGCAACAGTGCTTCTTCCGCAGACATTTTTTGCGCTTCTTTCTCGCGTTCTGCAGGGGGGAGATGGCTCAAATCTCTCAGGGGCAAGGGGAAATCTTTTGCATCAAAAATAACTTGTATCAGTTCTTTTTCGCCACCAGCAAACGCAGTTCTTAAAATCTCGTGTCGCTCGATAATTTTCTCAATACTTTGCCTGAGTGTTTCTGCATTGAGTTGTCCTGTAATCCGAACTGCACCGCAGAGGTTATAGAATGGGTTTCCGGGTTCCAATTGGTCAAAGAACCACAAGCGCTCTTGGGCAAAAGACAGGGGGATGTTTTGTAGGCGAGAAACTGGCCTTGGGGCGACTGCTTTGGTATTTCCTGTCAGTTGCTCTAGAATTTGCACTGCCAGTCGAGCAATGCTCCTATCCTCAAACAAATCGGCAACCGATACAGTAACGCCCAAGTCACTCTCTATTTGATTTTTTAACTCAAAAATTCTTAAAGAATCTAGTCCAAAGCTACTGAGTGGTCGATCGATAATATTTTGTGTTTTATCGCTGGCACTGAAGTGGATTGAAGATTCGTCTTCAGTCGGTTTTAGCTCACATCTTGCACCATTCTCAATTACTTTTTTAGGAACAGGCAAGATGCCTGTTCCACAAGAAAACTCAATTACTTTTTTAGGAACAGGCAAGATGCCTGTTCCACAAGAAAACTCAATTACTTTTTTAGGAACAGGCAAGA
>NZ_JAUBTV010000007.1:70133-107478 GCF_036705145.1 Microcoleus sp. B5-D4
TGCCTGTTCCACAAGAAAACTCATTCTTTGTGGAACGGGCATCTTGCCCGTTCTTGACAATGGTGCAAGATATCAGTTTTAGCCGACTTTGGCTATTAGCCGGGGAATTCATTCCCCGGCGGTTTACCTGCTGCCAAAGGTAAGCCTCAAGCAGCGACTGCCGTTCTTCTAAGTCGGCTGTCAGCAGATTTTCTCGCGTGAGGCGATTCTCTATTTCACCAAAATCAGCTAACTCTAAAATGCTACTGGCGACAACTTCCAAATTGTCAGCTAGAAAGTCAGCATAGGCGGCGCGACGTTGAATTTTACCGCTAGTCGTTTTCGGAATGCTTCCCGGCTTAATCAGCACTACTCCATAAACTTGCACTTCATATTCTTGAGCAATGCTAGAGCGGATGGCGCTGATAATTTCCTCGGCATGATCCGGCGCTTTGCGAGATTGTAATTCTGGCACGATAACGAGCTGTTCTTCGCCTGCGACTTCCACCGAGAATGCGGCGATCGCCCCTTGCCGCAAACTGGGATGGCTGCGCTCTGCTGTTCTTTCTATATCTTGGGGGTAAAGATTGCGACCTCGGATGATAATCAAATCTTTGAGTCGCCCTGTAATAAACAGTTCTCCGTCTCGTAAAAAGCCTAAATCTCCTGTTCGCAAAAAGGGCCCTTCGCTGGTATCTGAAAGATATGCTTGAAAGGTTTTTTCTGTTTCTTCTGGGCGATTCCAATAGCCTCGCGCAACTGTTTCGCCAGCTACCCAAATTTCTCCGACTTCCTGTGGCTGGCATTGTGTCAGAGTTTCGGGATTGACGATCGCAACTTTAGTGCCAAATTCAGGGAAACCGCAGCCGACTAAAGTTCTCGCGCCCCCCTCGCCTTCGACAACTTCTACAATGTGATTATTTTCCAGCGCCCCCGCGTCAACAGGTAAGAAAGTCGGTGTTGCGCCGCTGCGAACCGTGGCAATTTTTAGCGTAGTTTCTGCCATTCCGTAAGCAGGACAAAAGGCATCCGCCTGAAAACCGCAGGGCTCAAAAGCTTTGGTAAATCGCTCTAGGGTTTCTTTGTGGATCGGTTCTGCGCCGTTATAGGCCACGCGCCAACTACTCAAGTCGAGCCTTTTTTGGTCATCGCCCAAAATTTCGCGCTGCATAATAGCGGGATGATTTTGATTGTTTTGTGGGATGGGCGTCCCGCCCGTCCGGTGTATTTTCACAGCAGGCCCGACGCCTACCCCACAATAATCATCCTCAAATTGTGCTAGCAACATTTTGCTGATTTTGCTAGCACACAAGTCGTAAGCAAAATTTGGCCCGCCGCTGTGGGTAGCTTTGTAGCGCGAAATCGCTTCCAACCAGCACATCGGGTTCTGAATAAACGCCGCTGGCGGCATGAAGTAAGAGGGAATTCCCAGATACAAAGGTTTGAGCAATCCGTCAATTAACCCCATGTCGTGAAAGGGGGGAAGCCACGTTACCGCAACGCTTTCGGAATCGTGCTGAAAGCCTCGGTGAATGTATTCGATGTTGTATAAAACGTTGGCGTGGCTCACCATTACGCCTTTGGGGGTGGAGGTTGAGCCGGAAGTGTACTGAAGATAAGCTACTTCGTCGGGATGGATCGCTGGCTGCTGCCACTTTTCGCCGTCATCCGAAAGCGCTTCTGCTGTCAGCCAGTGCAGCCCTTTGAGTTCCGGCGCTTGCTCGCATAGCTGCTCTAAATTTTCCAAGTATCGCGCGGGAGCGATCGCAACAGTTGCTCCTGCGTCTTTGGCGATCGCACTTATTTTCGCTAAATTCCGTTTCAGCTTCGGCGGATAGAGGGGAACCGCGATCACTTTGGCGTACAAGCATCCAAAAAAGGCGGCGAGATAGTCCAATCCTGGCGGGAAAAGCAGTAAGGCTCGTTCGCCAGTGACTCCCAATGTCTGAAGTCGCACGGCGTGCGATCGGGCGATCGCATCTAACTCTCGATAAGTCAAACTGGCGGTTTCAGTTTTTCCGTCTAACAGAAATGTATATTTCTGCTCTGGTTGGTGTAGTGCTCTGTTTTGTAGGAGTTCTACTAAATTGGTACAACTTTCGGTGAGTTGGTTTCCCTTAATGCTTGCGTCACTCATCGATTCTTTTTACCTATAAATCTTGTTTGCAGTACGCCAACCAGTTCCGCCAAATTCTTTCCACATAGACTTTCTGTGAACAGTCGTCGGGCGTTACGAGTCTCTCATCAGCGCGTTTGAGTCTTCAATCTGGGTATTAGCGCTTGTTTTCACGTTTTGTTGTCGATCGGGCTGTTCGGCAATGGCTCCGGGGCGATTTTAGTCCGAGCCAGCTTCGATATCAGCTTCAGGGGCTTTACGGCTATCGACTTTAAGCATAGTAGGCTAGATGAGATTTATTGTCAAGAGTCTTTTAGAAAATTTGTTGACTCCTCTGTTTCCTATCTGACAATCTTTTCTAACTCTTGCCATAGCATTTTAGGCGATCGTTTGTCTAGCCCTGACAGCAACCATAATAGGAAAGTGCTGCATAACTACATAGGGGGTAAGACCCCCTATCTTAAAATGAAATTAGTTTTCATTAGTAAACTCTTGACAGATGTGAGTGCTCTGTTATCTAATTAAGGCACTTTCTCATTAAGAGGCCAGCGACTACTTCCTTTAACCGAGGAAGGTGCCAACCGTGGGCGATCGTCCAGAGCGCCACCGGACTGAGGCTTTCGCCCTCACGCGCCTGCTGTGTTCCCAGACAAAGGCTGCTAGCGACGGGAGAATCGGATCGAACTGCGCCCGACAACTAGGTCGTATCTTCCGCAGGTCAGTTTCTGGAGCCACAGTAGAGCAGCAATGCTCTGACACATTGTGTTGTGCAAGCAACGCAAACCACATATCCGAAGTTCTATCAATTGTTGATTCAAGAGTAGTCACTAACCCCACCCTAAAGGGATGGGGCTTGTAGGGAAACCAAGCCATAGGTAGAACACAAGCGCAAGTAGGACTAGACAACGGCCGAGAAGCCAATTTGAACTAACTGAAGGTGGCACTTTCATTGGACGTTACAGGCGCTCTTCCTAACCCGTAACCACTCCGTTAGTCAAAGTCGAAGGAAATTAAACAGTTAGGTTTATCGCCAAACAAACACCATGCAATACGTTCCTGTAGTGGACTTTGATCAACGTCCTTTAATGCCAACAACACCCGCAAGGGCAGAGCGTTGGATTAAATCTGGAAAAGCAACACCATTTTTCCGTAAAGGGATATTTTGTGTTCGCTTAAACGTTGAACCTTCAAATCGTCATACTCAACCCGTAGCAGTTGGAATCGATCCGGGTTCTAAACGTGAGGGGTACACAGTCAAATCAAAAGCTCATACCTACTTAAATCAGCAGTTTCATGCTGTTGATTGGGTCAAAGAGGCTGAGGAGACAAGTACAAACGCCAGACGTGCAAGGCGCAATCGAAAAACACCTTGTCGCCAACCTCGTAAAAACCGTAAGCGTGGCGGGATTCCTCCAAGCACTAAGGCGCGCTGGCAATTCAAAATCCGAGTAGTCAAAGTTTTTGATACCATCTTTCCCCTCTCAGGTATTGGAATTGAGGATGTAAAAGCATTGACCAAAAAAGGTTGTCGCAAATGGAATAAGTCATTTTCGCCCTTAGAAGTTGGCAAAAAATGGTGTTATTCCGAGTTGGAAAGAATTGCACCTCTCACCCAATTTGATGGCTATAGCCACACCTACTTAACTCGTCAAGAATTAGGTCTCAAAAAATCTAAGGTCAAGTTATCCAATGTTTTTGATGCCCATTGTGTCGATTCTTGGGTGCTAGCTTACCTGTTGGTAGGTGGCGATAGATCACCAGAAAATATGGTGGTGATGGAATGTAAGCCCATCCGCATTTATCGCAGGCAATTGCACGTTTTTAACCCTGGGAAAAACGGATATCGCCGTCCTTACGGTGGCTCCATGTCGCAAGGATTGAAGCGTGGGGGGATTGTCAAGCATCCTAAGTATGGAAAGTGTTACGTAGGTGGCGAAGATGCTAAAAAATCTCGCATTAGCCTGCACAGTCTTGGTACAGGAAAACGCCTGTGTCAAAACGCAAAGCCCACGGATTGTAAGTTTCTGGCTTACAACTCATGGCGAACTGTAAAGCCGTCCTAGAAGGACGGGGTTTCAAACCCATTTTTCTGATGAATAGATCGCAGCAATTATTAAATAGCCTTGGGCTGGCAGGAGTCGTGTCGGCGTTAGTCGCTGGGCCGGTGTGCGCTTCTAACATCGCGCAGGTGACGGGCGTTCGCCTCAACCCCACGTCAGAAGGCATTGAAATCATCCTAGATACTGAAGATGGAAGACCCCTGCAAGTCTTCAGCGCCAGCTTTGGCGAAACTTTACAAGCTGATGTCATCACCGCTCAACTGCGACTACCGGGGGGAAATGAGTTTCGTCAAGACAAGCCTGCAGCCGGAATTGCTTTTGTCACCGTTACTCCTTTAGATAACAACAGCATCCGAATCAAAGTCGTTGGCGAGAGGGGTCAACCAGTGGCACGGGTGATTCCTAATGCTGCGGGTCTGATTCTCAGCTTAAAACCCACCTCGGAGATGACGGCTCGCCCGGGGGCACCTGCTCCTACAACACAGCGGCCGGGGGCACCTGCAGCACCCTTCCCACAGACAGGGCAGCAGGTAGAGATACCCGCAGAACCTTTACCGCCGACAGCGCAGCCACCTGGAACACCCGGAGAATCCTTGCCGCCGACAGCGCAGCCACCTGGGACACCCGGAGAACCCTTGCCGCCTACAGCACAGCCACCTGGGACACCCGGATCACCCTTGCCCCCGACAGCGCAGCCACCTGGGACGCCACAGGCGGGGAGAGACCCGATTGAAATCGTCGTCACTGCAACACGAACCGCAGAAAGAGTGACCAACGTGCCGCGCTCTATAACGGTGGTAGACTCCGAAGAACTTCAGCAGCAGGTAGGGCAATCAAGAAATATCGGGGAAGCTCTGGCAAATCAGGTTCCCGGTTTCGCGCCCCCGACTCAATTGACTGCCACTTATGGACAAACTTTGCGGGGTAGGGACGTTTCCGTTCTGATTGACGGCGTGCCACAAACGACCAATCTTCAATCGTTTGGCAGAGAATTTAGAAACATCGATCCTAGCGCGATCGAACGCATTGAAGTAGTGCGGGGGTCTACAGCAATCTACGGCGCTCAGGCTACAGGTGGCGTGGTTAATATTATTACTCGTCGGCCAACTGAGGAAAGGCTAAGTGCTGTTACTGAAGTGGGCGTCAGTAGCGGTTTAACAAACACGGATGATGCTCTAAGCTTTAACGCTCAGCAGACGGTTTCGGGCCGAAGTGGCAATGTCGATCTGACGGGCACTGTCTCGCTCTCTAGAAGTGGAGCTTTTTACGATGCCAAAGGCTCGCGCATTCCCTATTTTGAACTCGGCGGAGATAGCAGCACCCTCTTCAACGTGATGGGCAAAGTCGGGGTAGATTTGGACACCAACCAGCGGCTGCAACTAACTGTCAATCACTATCGGGAAACTCAAGATCCCAATGTGATTCCAGACTTTAGTGTTGACGACCAGGAAGGACGGCAAAAAGCCCGCGCCATCCGAACCGGAGATTTGGATATTGACGGGGAAACACCGGGAAATAGAAGTACACAGCTCAACCTCAGTTACACCAACCAAAACCTTTTTGGCAGCAGCCTTCAAAGTCAAATTTACTATCG
This sequence comes from Microcoleus sp. B5-D4, assembly GCF_036705145.1. NCBI lineage: Bacteria > Bacillati > Cyanobacteriota > Cyanophyceae > Oscillatoriales > Microcoleaceae > Microcoleus > Microcoleus sp. B5-D4. Next base: position 75,883 of record NZ_JAUBTV010000007.1, read on the forward strand.
AACGAATTCCAATGTAAGTGTTCCCTCTGATTTTCGCACGTCCGATTTCTTTGGCCCGTTTGTCGGCGTTGCTCGTTCGCGAGCCGAAAACGAACAAATAGGAGGAAGGCTTGCGGTCACCACTCCTTTATCCAGTGCCGAAAATCTTCGATTAACTTGGGGTTCTGACTATGTTACTGAAGATAGTAAACAGCGTTTCGACCTGTACGACCCAGAGAGAGTTGACGCAAGTGGTGGCAGGGTTTACCGGAAAATTTCCGAGCGTCCTTTCGTCCCTCCTTACACTTACAACAGCCTTGGCTTTTTCGGTCAATTGGAATGGAATATTGACGATATCGTGATTCTAAGTGGGGGGATACGTCACGAACGCGTCGGGTTAAACGTCAATGATTATACCACTTTTAACGATCGCCAGATCGAAGGAGGCGATCGCAAATTTAACGCCACCCTATTTAATACAGGGGCTGTCTATAAAATTAATGACACCTTCAACGTATTTGGCAACTTTTCTCAAGGTTTCTCAGTTCCAGATTTTGGCCGCATTCTCCGCCAACCCCCCGACGATTTTGTGGGAATTGAATCTTCGTTAGAAGTAACTCAACCGCAAAAAGTCAACAGCTACGAAATTGGCATTCGAGGAGGGTGGCGATCCGTGCAAATGTCGCTTGCCGCTTTTTACAATACCTCCGATCTAGGAATCAGTTTTCAACCAGTTGGCAACACAGGTCGCCTGGAACTAATCCGCGCCCCAGAACGCATTTACGGCTTAGAAGGGACTGTGGATTGGCAACCTGCACGAGCATGGTCGATCGGCGGGACTGCTACCTATCTTCATGGCGAATATGAGGAGGACAACCGTTACATCGCCCTCGATAGCAGCAGAATTCCACCCCTCAAGCTAACAGCTTATGTTCAAAACGAAACTTTGCCGGGATGGAACAATCGGTTACAGTTATTATATTCTGGCAATCGCGATCAAGCCTTCAAAGACGGCTCGGATGGCGGCCCGATCAGCAGCTATCTCACACTGGATTACGTCAGCGCGGTTAAAATTGGCTCTGGGCTGCTACAAATCAAAGTCGAGAATTTATTGAATAATCAATATTTTCCCGTGATCTCCCAATACTTAGCTGGATTTGGATCGGACAGCTCTAATTTTCCAGGGAGAGGTTTGACTCTCAGTGTTAATTACCGCCTTAACTGGTAATTATTTATCGGCTGTGGATTTCCTACTGATGAAAAAGTAGGGACTTGCGAGGAAAGCGCTGGCCCCTTAACTCTCGCTATCAGGTGTTTTTTCTAGTAATGATCACAAGGGTGGCTCTCCCTCAGAGAGACCCTTGTTGCTAGTTAGAAATCTACCCCCTTGCTAAGGCAGGAGGGCTGTTTCATTCTCTTGTAGGGGCAGCCCCCCGTGGCTGCCCCAATCCCTGAAATACTTAGTGGGGAGGGGTCGGCACGGGGGCACGACCCTTACAAATAACGGCTTCGAGGAAAATTTCGAGATGAATTTCCGCAAACTTGCATTCAAACTGCACTTGTATTTGGGGTTGGTGGTAGGAATATTTCTAGCAGTAATTGCTTTAACGGGCAGCTTACTGGTTTTCGGGCCTGAAATCGAGCGGTTCTTCAATCCCCAACTCCTGCAAGTAATTCCTCAAGCCGAACGAATACCGCTGGAAAATGTCCTGCATATTGTCGAAAAAGCTTATCCGCAAAATCAAGCTCTTAGTATCTTGCTGCCCCGAAAAGCGAAGGAAGTTTGCCAAGTTTCGATGCTGTCAAAGAGTGAGGAAGTAGTTAGCGTTTATGTCAATCCTTACAGTGGAGAAATTAAGGGTGCGCGCCTTGGGAAAGAAACTTTTACAGGTTTGGTTTTTACGTTACACGCAGAATTAGCGGGAGGAGAATTCGGTCATCTTGTTGTAGGTATTTGCGGTATAGTAATGCTAGGACTAACTTTTAGTGGCTTGGTATTGTGGACTGGTTGGCGCAATTTGGCTCGCGGATTTTCAATTAATTGGAAAGCTCACTGGCAGCGGACTGTATTTGATTTACATAACGTTTCGGGCATTGTATCGGTCGCTTTTCTCATACTCATCTCCGCTACAGGGACAGCGATAATTTTTTACGCGCCGGTTGAATCGACTCTGTATTGGCTAACGAATGAAAAGCCACAGCCAGCATTGACTTCTCATCCCCACTCTAGCAGTTCGAGGCAAAACCTTGACGAAATATTACACCAAGTTAATACCGTTTGGCCGGAAGCTAAAACTACTTTTATTTCTCTGCCTTTGACGCCTGAAGCAACTTTTAAAGTACGGAAAAAATTTCCCAATGATCCGCACCCAAACGGGATTAGCACCATTTATCTCGACCAATACAGTGGCGAAATATTACAGGCTGATAGTGTAAATTCAGCTTCTGTAGCAAATCGAATTCTCAACTCGCTTTATCCGCTACATATTGGCAGCTATGGCGGAATTTACTTGCGACTTGTACACACGATCGCAGGATTAGCAGCGATCGTACTGTTTGTTACGGGTGTAATGATGTGGCGGCAGCGGCACTTGGCGAAATTTTACCGTAAGGAGGCGAGACAGCAATATGAAAAATTATCTCCACTTAGCCAGCAATGGCCTTGGTTTTAATGAGAGCGGCGTGGGATTTTATGCGGGTGCATATCATCTCCGGTTACACCGGAATGATGTTGACTGTTGACGGTTGACTGTTGACAGTGAACAGTGAAAAGTCAACAGTGAACTCGAATTTACTATTCCGATGCTAACGGATTTGATATCATTCTCCTGCCTAAAAACCCCTATCCTCTGAATTTTAAATTCTATCAATCGCCTATTTCATGCAAAAATTTATTCAACTATGGCTCGGACAAACTGCTTCGATGATTGGCAGCGCTATGTCCGCGTTTGCGCTGACTATTTGGATTTGGGAGTCCACCAGTCAAGCGACAGCTTTGGCTTTGTTGATGTTTTTTACTCAATTGCCGCGCATCTTGCTTGCTCCGGTTGCTGGCATTCTCGTCGATCGCTGGAATCGAAAATTTTTGATGGCGATCGGCGATTCGGTTTCAGCTTTGTTAACGCTCACTATCCTATTACTTTATATCAGCCAAAACCTGCAACTATGGCATTTATATGTAGCGGCTGCGGTTAACGGAATTTTTGACCAAATTCAGCAGTTAGCTTACTCAGCAGCCATCGCCACAATGATGCCAGAAAAGCATTACAGCCGCGCTAGCAGTTTAAGTTTTTTGGCAAATTACGGCGCGAGTATTATTGCTCCGACGCTGGCGGGGATTCTCTATTCTGCGATCGGGCCCGGCGGGATTTTTACGATCGACCTGGCAACTTTTACAATCGCGATCGCCACCCTAGTATGTGTCAAAATACCACAGCCCGCGATCGCGCCAGCGTTGCGGAGCAATATCGCCTCCAATCCCCAGCCGACTCGCCCCCACCTGTTGCAAGAACTCAGCTTCGGATTCCGCTACATCGTCGAGCGTCCCAGCCTGCTTGCCTTGCTGGTGTCCGTTTCGCTATTCTGGTTTGCTCACGACATCGGCGCTGCCCTCTACTCACCGATGATTCTGGCACGCACCGGCAACAATGCCAGAATCCTCGGTACTATCCTTTCAGCCGCCGGCGCAGGCGGCGTTTTAGGAGCATTGATCGTCAGTATTTGGGGCGGCCCCAAACGCCGAATCCGGGGCTTTCTGCTCGGCATGGCAGGTGCGGGCTTGAGTAAAATAGTTTTTGCTTTCGGTCAGGCGCTTTCCATCTGGATTCCCGCTCAATTTTGTTCGTCTTTCAATTTCCCCATCCTCGGCAGTTCCAACGAGGCGATTTGGCTGGCGAAAGTCGCACCAGAGGTACAGGGGCGTGTTTTTGCTACCAGAGCAGTTATCGTGCAATTGGCGTCAGCGATCGGTTTATTGATCGCAGGCCCACTTGCCGATCGCGTCTTTGAACCCGCCATGCAACCGGGAGGTTTTTTAGCAGCTATTTTTGGCCCAATTATCGGGACAGGTGCCGGTGCTGGCATGGCTTTGTTATACGCTATCTCCGCCCTGGGCTTATTGCTCGTAGCAGTCGGTGGCTATGCTTGCCGCCTGCTGCGCGATGCGTAAAGGGGAAACAGAAAGAGGTCTTTTAACTTCTTCCCTCTTCCCTCTTCCGACTTCCATCGGACTAACATCCGTTACATCCGTTACAAAATCCGCTGCCGAACATCCGTTACATCCGTTACAAAATCCGTTGCCGAACTTCCTTCTGCTATAGTTTCTGGCGCAAACTCAAGTGAGCTTCAATTTCCGATCGCGATCGCCATACAGGGCGCAATTGTTTGCGAGCAAAAAGCTGCAACTGATCGCCTGCGTGGGGCGAACCAGGTTGACTGGCGTTGCCGTAACTGTTTAGCGCCATCGCTTTCACCGGATTTGAGAACTCAATCGCGGCGACAAAAGAATCGCCCGCAACCGCTTGAAAGCGATCGTTCTTCCCAGCAGCGAACCATACTGAGCGAAATACACCCAAAGCACCGTCAGCTCCATTTGCAGGCAGATTCGCCTCCCCAGGCAATCGGAAGACTTCCCCCCATGCGACATCTAACGCGCCATAAGTCGCCTCAACTTTGGTTGCTGTCGCGGACAGCACCCGCACCGCCTCCGCAGGATTTGCCAACCCGTCTGGCGTCGTTAGTGGCGCATCTTCGCTCCAAGGTTTGGCGAATAACTCATCAGCATCCATCGCTTGTTTCCAAAAGGCAAACAGCACCGCACCGCGACTGTCAGCATCGACTTTCCGATCCCAAGTGGCGAGAACTTCCGCAGCGCGGCGCGCTTTTTCACTGCCTTGCCGTGCGACGGGAATTAAATCATCGAGGAGGCGATCGGCGAGTTCTACCTGAGTAGAATGTTTGTATTGCATCAATTCATCGAAAGAGATTTTCTCATCTTCTAAGAGCATTTTTGCCGATCGCTGCGATCGCAAATCCATCGGGCCGCGCGGTGCCATGTAGGCGGGATAATTATCCGGTGCGATCGCGCTGGGAAAAGTCGTCGTCCAAGGAGGATCGTTAGTATTTTGCAACCAACCGCTGGGCGGATCGACAACGCGCGGCAAATCCGCATAGGGATGATTTTTGCTCCACAAAGTCTCTGATGTATTGCCTGGAATCGTGCCTGACCAGTATTTAAAATCTCCGTTTTTGCGAATGGGTACTTGACCGTTAAACAAGTGCATGATATGCCCCTCACGATCGGCATACATGACGGTAAACATGGGAATTTCCAAGCGCTTTAAAGCGGCTTCAAATTCAGAAAAATTCTTTGAGCGCGCCATATCCCACCACTGCTGAAGGGCTGCTGGTTTATCGAGTCCGACAACGCGCAGGGCGATCGCTTTGCCCTGCTTTTCTGTGATAATCGGCCCGTGAACAGAACGCCGCACGACTAGAGATTCCGATCGCAAATTCCCATTCTTTTCTTTGACTTTTAAAACCTTCTCTTCTCTGTCAAAACTGCGGATTTTGCCATCGAAGCGATAGCCATCGTTAGCGAGGGGCAATTCGTAGGCATCCCAGCCATCGTGAGTGTTGACAGTATGAGTCCATCCCAAGTTGTCATTAAAGGCGATCGTTAATACAGGAAATCCGACGAGAGTCGCTCCGTAAGCGTTAATTTCTGGGGCAATCAGTTGCGCTTCGTACCATAAATATAAATCCGACCAAGGAAGGTGAGGATTTGCCAATAGCATGGCATTGCCGCTTTCAGAGCGCGAAGGAGCGATCGCCCAACCATTAGAGCCTTTGGATGTGTCATTTTCAGCGAGATTTTCAATGCGCTCTGGCTCGACTATAAAAGTAAAATTGATGACACGTTGCGCGTGTGCCAATACATCTACCGGTTTGAGAGGCAATGCTACTTTTAATTCTTTGGTGAGCGCCTCTGGGTGTTCTTTTGCATAGGCATTCATTCCCCCAACAAAAGCATCGAGATAGTTGCGAAAAATGGGATTTTGTGATTCATACCACGCATTTGCGCGATTAGGAATTCCCATAGTTTGCACCCAGCGATCGGATTCCAGATAATCTTCGCCCCAAAACTCGGCAGCTTGCCCGCGAGCTTGTGCGTAAAGACGCAAAATCAGATTACCGTGACTTTGCATCTGCGCCCACCCAAAAGCGTAGAAAAGGCTTTTAGTATTCTCTCCATAAATATGTGGAATTCCATAGGTATCCCAAAGAATTTGATTGCCGATTTCTGGCGAGGATTGAACCCCATTATTTAGAAGCAAAACTAAAATAAAACTCATCAATAACGAGACAATCCGCCGGCCTTGTTTTTTTAGTTGTAGAAACACTGGAAATTAATTGGCTAGGGTTAAACTGAGACATAACAGCATTTTCAACAAGCTGCACGAACAAAACGCCGAGGATTTAAATCCCTTTTAGGGAGAGAGAGAAAATTATACCAAATCCGATGCCCAAAAAGCTAACCTATCTACGTCTATCTGCGTCCATCTGCAGTTAAAAAAATAATACCTCTTCGAGAACTCCAGAAAATCAGAAAAAACACTCTATGTAAATCGGATGTGGTATTAAAACTCCTCCCCTACGCTCACCAAATTAAAAAGACTATAAAACGTCGGTGTGCCGGCTAGAAAGCGCATTAATGTCATTGGTGAGGAGGGGGGCAAACAAGTAAGGAGAAATAGGTGATAATATCAAATCCGGTAGCATCGTCCTGTATTCATCTCTGTATTCTCTCCCTCTGCGTTCTCTGCGCCCTCTGCGGTTAAATCATTCCGATGCAACCGGAAACGATATAACTGAGATATTGCACCATTCTCAATTAGCCTTTTATGAACAGGCTTTTCGGCCTGTTCCACAAAAGATAAATTTTCTTGTGGAACAGGCCGAAAAGCCTGTTGCTGAGAATGGTGCAAGATGTGAGTTATAAGCTTATTTTTTAAGCTGCCCCTGTTGCCAAGTTCCCTCTACTTTCGTCCCATCTGCATATAGATAAGAACCTTGCCCGTGTTTCTGACCGTTGAGGAATTCACCTTGATAGCGATCGCCATTGGCGTAAATGCAGGTACCTTTGCCGTTGAACTGACCATCGCTAAATTCTCCTTCGCAGCGATCGCCATTCGCAAAAATGAAAACTCCTTTCCCGCTCATCTTACCCTTAACAAAAGTGCCTTTATAGCTATTTCCATTGGCGAACTCACGGACACCTTCACCACTAAATTCTCCATTGTCAAACGGGCCTTGATAACGTCCCCCTTCTTTAAAAGTAAACAACCCCTGACCTTGAATGTTGCCCTTCATAAACTCTCCTTCATAGCGGTTGCCGTTCGGATATTCGCGAACCCCTTTACCGTGAAACTGCCCTTCACTAAATTGCCCCTCATAACGCCCTCCGACCGCAAAGGTATAAATTCCCTGTCCGTGAGGCACATTATTCAGCAACTCTCCTTCGTAGCGGTTCTTATTAGCATATTGACAGACGCCTTTGCCGTTAACTTTTCCTTCTTTAATATCTCCTTCGCATCGAGTGCCATTACTGAACGTAAAAGCCCCGCGACCGCTGGGAGAACCACTCGTAAAAGAGCCTTCGTAACGAATGCCGTTAGTTGAGGTAAAAGTGCCTGTACCATCGAAGTCACCGTTTTTAAAACTTCCTTCGTAGCGATTGCCGTTAGCAAATTCGCGGACACCTTGACCGTTGAATTCCCCATCCCCAAATTCTCCTTGGTATCGACCTTCTTCTTTAAAGGTATAGATGCCTTGACCGTGAGGTTTGCCGTTGAGAAATTGGCCTTCGTAGCGATCGCCGTTGGCATATTGACAACTGCCGGGCCCGCTGAGTTTTCCCTCACTCAATTCTCCCTCGCAACGTCCGCCATCGGGTAAAGTAATTACTCCTGCCATTGCGCTGTGAGGGTTGGCAAACAACAAAGCCATTCCCAAGTTGGAACCAAGTAATAGAGCGAGTCCAACTCCCTGAAGTTTACTTAATATTGCTGACGACATTCCCAAATTCATAATTCACAAAAAATTTAACTTTTAACTTTGCTATTCCTTGGAGGGTGCTAGAGAATTCCCAGCCAAATTCCTAGACTGTCAAAAAAATCCCTAGTCAGTGAGCCGGAAGATAATGACTATTCTTTCTCCTTGAATGCCACTCTCTGATGGGGCATATTTCCTTTCTTGTACTTGTTTCATCGCTGCGCGATTCATGTCGTTGTATTTGCTAGGAGTCACGATCTTGATGTTGAAGGTCTTACCGTTGGGGTCAATGTCACAAATGAGTTCCACTTGGCCTTGGCGCCCTTCTTCTCTGGCTGCGATCGGATATTCAGGTTTACCGCAGCCACTAATGCAAGTGCCCAGAGGCGCGCCCGGAGGGCGCGAAGGACCCGCCCCTCTTCCTGGATTTGTCGGTTTTGGCACTGGCCCGGAACCGCTGCCAAATGGCCCTGACGAACCCCCGCCGCCATTTCCACCTCCACCGGGTGATGAGTTCGACGCACTTCCTCCGGGGCTTCCGCCTCCTGGGCTTCCGCCTCCTGGGCCTCCACCTCCTGGGCTACCAGATGAGGCGAGGTTTCCTAAACCTCCGCTCCCATTTCCAGAATTGCCGCCGCCTCCTGGCCTGGTAGCTGTGACTGGTGAGCCAGTCGCAGGCGATCGGGGCGATCGCCCCGAACCAGTCGCAAATGGATCTGAGGAAGGTATGTTGCCATTTTCGCTGGCACCCGATGGTGAGTTGGACGCACTTGCTCCGGGGCTATCAGAGGAGGAGGGGTTTGTGAGATCCCCGATCGCACTTCCAGAATTGCCACCGCCTCCTGGCCTAGTAGCTGTGACTGGCGGGCCAGCCGCGGGCGATCGCGCCAATGGCCCGGAAGAAGGATTTAATGGCTGTGAGGAAGGCTCCCCGCTACCCGCCGAAGCAGATGACGAGAGCGGGTTATTTTTTTCAGGGCTGTCGGAGGAGTTGGGATTTCCAGCATCTTTTGTAAAGTCTGGGAGACTCGCAGCACCCTTGGGGCGGGAGTCGCTAACGGGTGGTTCGCTTTTTGGAGGATCGGGCGAAGGGGTTTCGGGTTCCTGGGCGATCGGGGTTTTAGGAGTTTCTGGGGAATTTAAATCCTGTTGAGGTGCGGGGGAAGGCTCGATAGGAGTTGGCGGTGGCGTTACCGCTACCGGTGGCTCCTCTGGAATTGGTGGTGGCGTTACCGCTACCGGTGGCTCCTCTGGAATTGGTGGTGGAGTTACCGCTACCGGCTGCTCCTCTGGAATCGGCGGTGGCGTTACCGCTACGGGTGGCTCCTCTGGAATCGGCGGGGGCGTTGCCGCTACCGGTGACTCCTCTGGAATCGGCGGGGGCGTTGCCGCTACCGGCTGCTCCTCTGCGGGAGTTGGCTCTGGTGGCGGTTCTGGTTTTAACGTCTCAGGCGGGGGAGATGCCTTTTCTGGAATAGTCGGCTCTGGCTGGGTTTCCTCTACTTTTGGCTCATCAAGCACAACAATTTCAATTGCATCCTCTTCAAATTCAGCAGGTTTGACGAACTTGAGGCTCAACGGCAGCGCGACACCGTGCAGGAAGGTTGAGGCTAACAGACTGAGCGCCAGAACTTTTTTGAGAGCTTCTTCTTGTTGTTGTCTTTGCGTCGCCGAAATATTTGAAAAACTCATGCCTTATGAATCTCCTTGATGGATGGGTTGGCAACGTCCTCGCTGGCTCCCCCACATAACCCGAAACAAGCTACCAACTGCGGGTTGAGCTTGCTATCACTGATGAACCTACCCATCCTATAAGAAGACTGTCACCCTGTTCAAGACTCTTGCAATTAATTTTCATTATTTAATTTTGAGATAGCGACTAGACGCTACCAATCAGCATTTCCTTTGGGGGCGTCTACCTTGCTCTTATGGGCGCTGTCAATGTTCTGATTCTGGTAGGGGAAGGTTCAAAAATGCTTTAACTGCAATACTCTAGCCCGTAATCTACCAACAAAATTCCACATTCTCAAGCTTTTCATGAAAATTTTAAATAAGGAGAAATTAACTATCTTTCATAAAAAATAGGTAATTATTATATTTAAATGTGGTTCATGACTTGACAAACCCTGAATTTTGTGGAAACCTAGTTGAGAATCTTTTAAATTATTGAAGATTATTGTCAAGTCCTAACGCAAATATTTAGCAAAGAAGCACTGGCAGAACAATCTGTCGCGATCTCTGTCGGGATCACATTAGGAGCATTTTGGGTACAGACGAAGATAGTCAGGTAGTGCGTTTGTGCGATCGCGATCGTGCGATCGCGCTTGAGTGAAACAATTCGCAGCCTGAATCACTTGTGCCGACTTGACGCAGAAACTCTACCAGCCTTCTCACGGGCTAATTGCACCATTAGGCAGCTTGCGATCACTCAACACAGCTAACGAGAATACAAACTAATGGATAATTTCATTTACATTTTTCGCGCCGCAGGCATTGTTGCTTGGCCGCTATTTGCCTCGTCAATTGCAGCAGTCGCGCTGATCATAGAGCGTCTTGCCTTTTGGTTTAGGGTAAATCGGCGGCAGCGGCGAGTCGTGCGGGATGTGCTACAGCTTTACAGTCAAAACCCGGATTCCGCCATCAAAAAGTTACAAGTAAACAGCGATTTGCCCCTAGCCCGGATTTTTTTAGAAGCTTTAGAATTAGACTCGCCCAACATCGAAGAATTTCGTTTGGCCCTAGAGAGTGGCGCTCAGGCAGAAATCCCCATCCTGAAGCGATTCAATACAATATTTGACACCATTATCAGCCTTTCCCCACTATTTGGGTTGCTCGGAACAGTTTTGGGGTTAATTACTACCTTTAGTTCTCTCAAACTGGGGAATGCCACGGGCACGAATGCTGCAGGCGTTACTTCTGGGATTAGCGAAGCCCTCGTCTCTACGGCAATAGGGTTAGTTGTGGCAATCTTTACACTCTTATTTGCCAATATGTTTCGCGGGTTTTACTTACAGCAGATTGCTTTTATTCAGGAAGCTGGAGGCCAGTTAGAGCTATTGTACCGTCACCGCTACGAAAAATTACCAAGAGAATCTAATTATGCGCCTACCCGATGAACCTGATAGTATTCCCCAGATTAACATCGTGCCAATGATTGATGTGGTCTTCGCCATATTGACGTTTTTAATTGTTTCCTCTCTGTCTTTATCCAAATCCGAGGGTCTACCCGTAAATTTACCGAAAGCCTCAACCTCTCAAGTTCAGGACTCGCCTGCTAAAATTACCGTCACCATTGATCCTAATGGAAAATTAATGGTTGATAAAAAGTTAGTCAACTTAGAGCAGATTGAGAGTACGGTGCGACAGGTGATGGGGTCAAATCCGAACTCATTAATTGTGCTGAATGCTGATAAAAGCGTCAATCACGGAAATGTGGTGGAAGTTATGGATCGATTACGCCGAATTAAGGGAGCTAAGTTAGGGATTGCTACCACAAAGTAGAGAGTTAAATTTACAATACTCCGGACAGTTTTTAAGCAGCCAGAGTACCCTAAGACAAGACTGAAATTCGACTGCTTTTCTAAGTGGGACGTATGCCAGGTATAGAATATTAGCATAGGTTAGCAAAAATAAGCAAATTATTTACTGTTCGCTAACCTTTCTCAGTAACATGAGGTGTTCATAGGCCTCCGTGGGCTAATGGCATAGGCATAGGCTAATGGCATAGGCATAGGGCATAGGGCATAGGACTCGCCTCCATACCTCACAACGCGATCGAACCGCTATAAGACCTCAATATGATTTAGTAATTTTAGAAACATCTATATCTGGGAGTAATTTCCAGTTATGGACAACTGTCAACCTTTTTCGGCTAGGCATCTTAGCCTGGGTTCTGGACGATCGCTTATAAGACTTGCGCGGAAACTCTGAGTGCAATGGGTGAAATTTTATCAATTTTTTGATAAACTTGATGTTCGCGGCTTGATAGTTGACTGCACAATAAGACAGGTTTCACGAGTTGTGAACCGCGCTGCTACATTGCACCTACCGACTGAACGGGCAGGTGGATTTTGTGTCTGCAGGCGCTGACGAAAGCAACTCAACAGCGCAGCCAGCAAAATAACGCTAAAGTTACTATCTACCTGAGTCCGCAAGGCTACCCTTCCGAACTCAGGAAAAACCCACACAAAAAACTAGATCGCCTGCAATGTATCTAGTTGCAGGGCGGCGATCGCCCAAAGAATCACTGCTTTTTAACAGCAGGGTATTCTAGGAGACATCTCTGAGGCGCTGCGAGCGAGATAATTTAAAATCTGCAAACAGGGTTTCAGTGCTAAGTACAGGCCGCATCGACGTAAATTTTTATCAAATCAGCTTACAATGTGCTGTCTTAAAGTTTACTAGGCTCCCACCGCTCGGCAGCCTTCTCTCTCCGAGCTATAAAAACGCATCCATCACACAATCACGGAAATAACATTCAATCAACATGGGTAACACGATCGATCCAAACAGAAACAGAAACGTGCATCAGACTGAGCGAGGAACTCCATTCGCCGGCCAAAGCTGGTTAGTGGAAGAAAGAGATGCCTGCGGTGTGGGGTTTATTGCCAACCAAAGCGGTGAAGCCACCCACTCGATTATTGAGAAAGCGCTGCCAGCTTTAACTTGTCTAGAACATCGCGGCGGTTGCAGCGCTGACTCGGATTCCGGCGACGGTGCGGGTTTGATGACCGCGATTCCTTGGGAATTGCTAGATGCTTGGTTTGCCGAACAGGGAATTGTGCCTCCCGCGCGGGAAAACTGCGGCGTGGGAATGCTGTTTCTGTCTCAAGATAAATTTCAAGCGACTATAGCGCGGCAGGTGGTGGAGCAAGTTCTGACCGATCGCGGGCTGAAACTTTTGGGATGGCGCCAAGTTCCCATTGTACCATCGGTTTTGGGCGAGCAAGCGCTAGAAAATCAACCTCAAATCGAACAAGTAATTGTCAGTTCACCGCACTTAGCCGGAGACGAACTCGACAAACATCTATTTTTGGCGCGCCGCACGATCGGACACGCCCTGTCAAATCGCCCCAACTTCACCCGCCGAGACTTTTATACTTGCTCTTTCTCCTGCCGCACGATCGTCTATAAAGGCATGGTGCGATCGGCCGTACTGGCAGAATTTTACCAAGACCTGAAAAATCCCGCTTATAAAAGCTCCTTTGCCGTCTATCACCGGCGCTTTAGCACCAACACCATGCCCCGCTGGCACTTGGCCCAGCCGATGCGCTTGCTGGGACACAACGGCGAAATTAACACGCTGTTGGGCAATATTACCTGGATGAAGGCGCGGCAAGCGAATTTAGCTCACCCGAATTGGAGTCAAGCTGATATCGACACGTTTAACCCAATTGTCAATCCCGAAAGCAGCGATTCGGCAAACTTGGACAACGTGATGGAATTGTTGGTGCACTCCGGCCGCACCCCCCTAGAATCCCTGACAATTTTGGTGCCAGAAGCCTACAAAAATCAGCCGGATTTGGCTGACTATCCAGAAATTGTCGATTTTTACGAATATTACAGCGGCATTCAAGAACCTTGGGACGGCCCGGCACTGCTGGTGTTCAGCGACGGCAAACAAGTAGGTGCTACGCTCGATCGCAACGGTTTGCGGCCGGCCCGCTACTGCATTACTAAAGACGGTTTGGTAATTGTGGCCTCCGAAGCCGGAGTTGTGGATATTCCCGAAGCAGATATTGTCGAAAAAGGCCGTTTGGGGCCAGGACAAATGATTGCAGTTGACCTGCAAACTAAGGAAATTCTCAAAAATTGGCAACTAAAACAGCGCATTGCTAAGCGGCACCCCTACGGCGAATGGCTGCAACAAAACCGGGAAATCTTGCAGCCGCAGCCTTTTGCCGAAACAGCAACCCTCGACTCGCAAACGCTGTTAGCAACCCAAACTGCTTTTGGCTACACAGCAGAAGATTTGGACATGGTGATCGTCGAGATGGCGAGTTCTGGGAAAGAACCGACTTTCTGCATGGGCGACGACGCTCCCTTAGCTGTATTGTCAGAAAAGCCTCAGTTGCTGTACAACTATTTCAAACAGCGGTTCGCTCAAGTGACAAATCCGCCGATCGACCCCCTGCGCGAGGGGATGGTGATGTCGCTGACGATGAATGTGGGCCTGCGGGGCAATTTACTGCAAGCAGTACCCGAAAATGCCAAGCGGCTGAAAATTGATTCTCCCGTACTCAACGACGCTGAACTGTCTTTCTTGAAAGAGCAAAAGTCTTTCCCCGCTACAGAATTGTCAACGCTTTACAAAATTGCTGCCGGGCCTTCTGGTTTGAAAACAGCAGTCGAGCAACTTTGTCAAAAGGCTGCTGCTTCGGTGCGCGAGGGTTCGAGAATTCTGATTTTGAGCGATCGACCATCGAAGGAAGAAGGAAGAAGGAAGAAGGAAGAAGGAAGAGGGGAGAAGGAAGAGGGAGATTTATCTACTGTGGGATTGAGTGCTGAATGCACTTATATTCCGCCCTTCCTGGCAGTTGGTGCGGTTCACCACCACTTAATTAGCGTCGGGCTGCGGATGCAAACTTCGCTGGTTGTGGATACCGCCCAATGTTGGAGCACTCACCACTTCGCTTGTTTGATTGGTTACGGGGCGGTGGCTGTTTGCCCTTACTTGGCATTGGAAAGCGTGCGCGCCTGGTGGTCTGACAGCAAGACTCAAAACTTGATGCAGCACGGCAAAGTTCCCAATATTACCGTGGCACAGGCTCAAGCTAGATACCGCACAGCGGTGGAAAACGGCTTGCTGAAGATTATGTCGAAAATGGGGATTTCACTGCTGGCTAGCTATCAGGGGGCGCAAATCTTTGAGGCGATCGGCATTGGCGCTGATTTGCTAGATTTGGGCTTCAAAGGCACTGTTTCTCGGATCGGCGGTTTGAGTGTGGCGGAACTGGCTAACGAGGTAATGTCTTTCCACAGTCAGGCTTTCCCAGAATTGCACCTCAAAAAGCTGGAAAATTACGGCTTCGTGCAGTACCGCCGTGGTGGTGAATATCACATGAACAGCCCGGAAATGGCGAAGGCTTTGCACAAGGCTGTGACTACTTTTAAGGCTCAGACTAACGGTAATGGCAATGGGGCCGAACCAAAAATGACACCAATTGGTGACAAAAATGGTGAAAGTGCCGCCGAACCAAAAATGACACCAATTGGTGACAAAAATTCTGAAACGGCTTACGATCACTACGAGGTTTACAAGCAACTGCTCGAAAACCGCCCGGTAACGGCTTTGCGGGATTTGCTGGATTTTGTGAGCGATCGCCCTTCTATTGCGATCGAAGAAGTAGAATCTGTAGCAGATATTGTCAAACGCTTCGCCACCGGCGGTATGTCCCTCGGCGCTTTGTCCCCGGAAGCCCACGAAACGCTAGCGATTGCGATGAACCGCATCGGCGGCAAATCCAACTCCGGCGAAGGCGGCGAAGACCCGGTGCGCTACAAAGTGCTAAACGATGTGAGCGCGGCTGGTTTCTCACAAACGCTACCTCACTTAAAAGGTTTGCAGAACGGCGATACAGCTTCTTCATCCATCAAACAGGTAGCTTCCGGGCGTTTCGGGGTGACTCCTGAGTACCTGATGAACGCCGAACAAATCGAAATTAAAATCGCACAAGGTGCGAAACCGGGTGAAGGCGGTCAATTGCCGGGGGCAAAAGTGAGCGAGTACATTGCTTATTTGCGCCGATCGAAACCGGGTGTTACGCTGATTTCTCCTCCTCCTCACCACGATATTTATTCGATCGAGGATTTGGCGCAGTTGATTTTTGACTTGCACCAAATCAATCCGAAAGCAGGAGTTTCGGTGAAGTTGGTGTCGGAAGTTGGCATCGGGACTGTAGCCGCTGGTGTCGCCAAGGCAAATGCTGATGTGATTCAAATTTCCGGTCACGACGGCGGCACCGGTGCTTCGCCACTGAGTTCGATTAAGCACGCAGGTTCTCCGTGGGAACTCGGATTGACAGAAGTTCACCGGGTGCTAATGGAAAATAAATTGCGCGATCGAGTTTTGCTCCGCGTTGACGGTGGCTTTAAAAGCGGCTGGGACGTGATTGTAGGCGCTTTGATGGGCGGCGAAGAGTACGGTTTCGGCACGGTGGCAATGATTGCAGAAGGCTGTATTATGGCTCGCGTTTGCCACATGAATAGTTGTCCGGTGGGCGTGACAACTCAACAAGAACACTTGCGGAAACGGTTCCCCGGAACGCCGGAACACGTTGTTAATTTCTTCTATTTCGTAGCACAAGAAGTGCGGAGTTTGCTGGCGAAATTGGGTTATAAGTCGATCGCAGATATCATCGGCCGCGCGGATTTGCTGAAAATGCGCGATGGGGTGCAACTAACTAAAACCCAAGCGATTAATTTGGATTGTTTGACTAAGTTACCGGATACTAAGAGCGATCGATCTTTCTTGATCCACGGCGACGTACACACCAACGGGCCTGTGTTAGATGACGATTTGCTCGCAGATGCGGAGATTCAAAGTGCGATCGCCAATCACGGCACTGTTAGCAAAAATGTAAAATTGGTGAATACCGATCGCACTGTAGGCGCAAGAATCAGTGGTGCGATCGCACAGCAACACGGCAACACGGGCTTTAGCGGTCAAATCACCCTCAACTTCACTGGTAGCGCGGGCCAAAGCTTCGGCGCGTTCAATTTGCCGGGGATGACGCTGGTGCTGTCAGGCCAAGCCAATGACTACGTTGGTAAGGGGATGCACGGTGGCGAAATCGCGATCGCACCGCCGGCTGGTGCGACTTATGATGCTTCCGAAAATGCGATCGTCGGCAACACTTGTTTGTACGGTGCGACGGGGGGAACTCTGTTGGCTGCGGGTAAAGCTGGCGAACGGTTTGCGGTGCGTAACTCGATGGCGAAAGCAGTCATTGAAGGTGCGGGCGATCACTGCTGCGAGTACATGACTGGTGGCGCGATCGTCGTGTTAGGAAAAGTCGGCCGGAATGTCGGCGCTGGAATGACTGGCGGCTTGGGTTATTTCCTCGATGAAGACGGGACTTTCCCGGCTCACGTCAACGGGGAGATTGTGAAGATGCAGCGCGTTTGTACGGCGGCTGGGGAGGCGCAATTGAAGGAGTTGATTGAGGCTCAGCGCGATCGAACTGGCAGCAAGAAAGCTGAGAAGATTTTGGCAAATTGGTCGGAATATTTGCCTAAGTTCTGGCAAGTTGTGCCGCCGAGTGAAGCGAATTCGCCGGAGGCTTCGGAACAAAAGATTGCTGTGGAAGTTTAATTTTGTAGCTGGTTAAATAGGTGAGGGGCGACGCGAGTTGCCCCTTTTTTCATCTTCATATCAAATCCCTTGGTATCGAAATTTTTCATCTCTCTATTCTCTTCCTCAGCGTCCTCTGCGCTCTCTGCGGTTTAATAATTCCTTTGATTTTATGCCCAAATGCTTCACCCCGTTTCTGGGAGAGATTCATACCACAAGGGATGCTTAATAAGCAGGAATGAAGTTTAAGAAAACCAGTTTTCGATCACCAAATCTTGAAAGTTTGCATAATCAGCAACATTTCGTGTCACCAGAATCAGATTATTGACTTTCGCGATCGCTGCAATTTGCCCATCAGCATAAGACGGTGTAAGACCGATCGGAATAAGTCTGGCTCGTTCTTTAGCAAACCACTCAGCCGCTTCTTGGGTATAAGGTAAAATTGGTAATTTTACTTTCACTTCTTCCTGAAGATAGGCTTCGATCGCGCGGCGGCGCTTAGAGTCTGGCATTCGATAGCAGCCTAGCAGAACTTCTTGCCAAACGATCGAGGCGATCGCAACAGTGGATTTTGCCTCAATTAGTTGAGTCATCACATTGGCATTCGGAAGAGGACGAAGAGGTTCGGAGATAATGTTGGTATCGAGTAAATAACGCAGCGTCATTCAAAGATGACCTCGCGTCCTGCAAAAGTTCGATCGCGAACCTCTCCCCAAATTTCATCAGGATTTAAACCCAGTTCATGCAGTTGATATTTTTCACGAAATGCACTGAGAGATTCTCCAAAGCTAAGTTCGAGATTCTGTGGCTGTTTGCGGCGTTGAATGTATTCGCGCAAGGCGATTTCAACTAAGGTTTCGATCGCAATTTCTCGCTCCAGTTCGATCGCCTCTTGCAGCAGTGCCGTATCCACATTTAGGTTCGTCACCATTTGCTTTCCTCTTTTAACCGTTGTTTTATTATAAGATATAATCAATCCCAAACTGTTCTCTATTTTCTCAAAGGTTGACCATCTAAAATATAACATTAGATCAAATCTGTCTGGCGATCGGCATTCGGGGAGGCGCTGTTTTCCACATCAAATCTATTTCTTCCGGTGTCAATCCATAAGCTTGATTAACTAAGTCGGATAAACGGTGTTCGAGTCTCAACGCCTCAGCTTTGCGAGATTGAATGGCCGGTGCATATTCATTATAAGTTTCGCGGACTGCTTTTAGTCCAGCAACGCCGAGAGGATCGGATGATTTAGTTTTCGGCATTCGCTTTCTGATTTCTGCTACGAATTCTGCAAAGGAAAGGGCAGAAAAATCTTCGAGTTTTTGTCCGAGTTTATCAATTACATAAGTGATTTCCAGCCATTGCAAGACATCTCGGTGAGTTTGTTGATTAGTTTTGGCGATTTCAATTAAACGGCTGACAATTAATTCGACTTCGGCACGAATTGAGTCAGTTGGTGGTGCGATGGGTAAAGTTTCAAATAAATATCCCATTGGGCTAATCGCCCCTGACAGCATTTGAGTAAAAACTCGATGACTGTACCACCAAATTAGCGGGGAATTGAGCCAACCTAGCAGACATAAATCGCTGTTAGCCAGAATGAAGGTTTTATCATTTCCATAAGCACTAGAATTATCCCATGCGTATTGTGGCAAAGTTTGAATAACCTGATAAATAATTTTGGGGTTTTCAAAAGTCCTGTAGTAAGCACAGCTACGAAGTTCCCACCAGTAACGCCCTTTGTCGGAACGCTTAGACAGTTTTTCTTGCATCGGCTTCATATACTTATATACCGATGGAAATGTTTGTGCAAATACTTCCTCTGCTTGATCGTTCGCTTTACTCCACGGCCATACACTATCGCTGCTAGATTTCAGCAAAATAATCCAAAGATTTGCCCACTCTGGACTCCAGCGTTTAATATCTTGACCTCGCAAATAAGGCTTGATAATTTCAGCGGATTTAGGGTCGGCTTGAACGAGACTATTTTTAGTAGCTTCATCAATTAAAAAAGCTTCATTCAATCCTGTTAAAATACCTCGATAAGGCTTAACCCCTGCAAAATCTTTTAGCGGAACTCCCACTTGTTTTATTTTCTGCATCAACTCATCAACAGCAGGAGGTTCCAGACTCCAAGCAGTTGCAGTGAAACGATCTCGCGAAATTTGATAGCCGTGTTGTTGAACGTATTGTGTAAGGTTGATATTAGCAAGTTCCTCGCGCGGAACCGGACAAACAATCACAGGCGAATTAGGTTCAGATTTACCTGGCTCAATCTCGCTTTCAGTTTCAGAGATACATAGAGAAGCGTTAGGTTTTCTGACTGCGACAATACAGGGAAAAGTATCAGCATCCTCAAAAATTGGCGCGTGTCCGAAATCAATAATTTGCTCTAGTAAACCTTGACTGGCAAAGAACTTGCGTAGAGGTTCGCCGTATCCAGACCTCAGCCATTTATTTGTGACAATATACGAAAGCACTCCCTTCGGTTTGAGAATGTTTAATCCGAGTTCATAAAAGTAAGTATAAAGGTCTGCTACGCCATTATAGGATTCATAATTTGCTTGCAAGTATGGTTTAATTGGAGATAGCAACTCCTGCCGCACATAAGGCGGATTGCCAAGGACAACATCAAAACCGCCATCAGCAAAAATCTGGGGAAATTCAGCTTGCCAATCAAACGCTGTATCTGCTACATTACTGTCAGCGACAATCGAGTTTCCCGCTTTAATATTATCATCCAAATACGTCAGGGTTTTACCAGGTTCGGCCGTCTTCAACCACAGAGAAAGTTTGGTAATTTCCGCCGATTCCGGCAGCAAATCTACGCCGTACAGGTTGTTGCTTAAAATGCTTCTGTCAAATTCCAGCGAGTTGCCGTTTTTTGGCTTACATCCCAAAGCATTCAATTCGCGATCGACTCTTTCGTACTGCTGCATCAAATAATCAAACGCCGCAATCAAAAAAGCTCCCGAACCGCACGCCGGATCGATGACGCGCGTTTTTTGCAGCACCTCGTCTCGATACGCTTTCCAAAACTTAATTGCAGTTTTCTTGGGTGGCTGCACCGACACTTCAGCAACTTCGCCCATTAGGAATAAATCGCGCAATTCTTGCTCTCGACGCTGCAAATAGCCACCGAGAGAAACCTCGACAATATACTGAGTAATAAAAGCTGGCGTGTAAAACACACCTTGAGTTTTTCGCTTGCCCTTTTTCTGATTGTATTCCTGTCCGGTAGTTTCAGCATTTAACTCTTCCAAATCTGTAACAGACTGCTCGAAAATATGCCCCAAAATATCGACGGAAACTTCGGTATCAAAATCAAATCGCGTCAAATTCTTAAGCAGACTGCATAAGGGATTTGGCACAGTCAATTGTACGTCTAAAACCGGATCGAACTTAAATAAACCGCCGTTGTATCCCGGTACAGGAGGGTCATCATTTCCCACATCAACCCAGCGAAATACAGATTGATAATTTTCCCAAATTAATCTAGGATTGTATTGGTCTTTGTGGTCGTGAGCGTTGCTGAGGGTGTTTCGCGGCAGCAACCCTTTATCTTCACAAAAAGCAATGAATAAAACGCGGTCTAAAGTTTTTTGAGCTTTTTCGATGAGTACGCGATCGCGGTTGCGGATATCCTGCGGCCCAGAAAAGCGAAAATGTTTGACGAGAGCGAGTCGAATTGCTTTGTACTCTTGATATAATTTATTGGTGATTTCCTCTTGAGCTTCGTCAGAGTCTTTTAACAGTCTGTCAATAACAGAAACTGTTTGCTCTTGGTTTTTCGGCAAAAAATTGCGGCGACACAGCAGAAAGTAAAACCGCTTAAAAGCTTCAATATCCGCCAAGTCAGCCAGAAAAAATTGTTCGTAATAAGCAGGAGTTTTATTGGTATGATAAAGTCGCAACTCTCGATAATTCGAGACAATAATCCAGCGACAATCTGGTGTATAATTAGCGTAGCGCCAACCTTGGTCAACTGCTGATTCCGATCGCCCGGATGCGGGACGGTCTAAATCATTTTTCGCTCCCTTGAGTTCGATCGGAGCAATCACTTTACCTTGCAGGGAAACGGCTTTGCCTTTAGGATTGCCAGCAGCAGTAAAAAAGCCGATCGCCCCGTCAGCAGAACCGCCGCCATCAGATATCGTTTGTTCCGCGTTAATTTCCCAAGCTTTCCCCGCACCTTGAATTACCGAGCAATATCCCAAAACATCCTGAAAAATATCATTAATAAAACTGCCGTGCAGGGAAACTTCTTTAACTTCGTCTAACGTACCCGTTTTAAGTGCAGCAATCCACCTTCCCAATTTTTGGTGGCGCACTTCCATATCTTGCGGAAAGCTAAAAGCACGCAAAGCAGTGTTGAGTGTTTTGCTGTGAAAAAGGGCGCGAGTAGAGCGATTTGTCATCTTTTCAAGCAGGTTAATAAAGTTAATTTTACAGCATCCAAGTCCAACAGCGGCTCAGACCTTCTGCTATCAAATCAGTTCGAATCAAAGGTCGATCCTCTTCGTTGGCGTAGCCCCCGGGCGGGCTTCGCTAACGCACCCTACCCCCTCAAAAAAGCGTGAGCGATCGCTCAAGAGTCAAAAACCCACCTCTAAAGCTGAGCTAGCTCTCATTTACTTTGCATATTGTAATTATCACCAAAAGCTATAATTTTTTCTCAGTAGCTTTCCGCTGCTCCCTTCGGGTTTTACAGCAAAAGTTAAATACGCCTGAGCTTATCTGCACGGAGCGAAAAGTTTTGTTACAATAGGTAAGCTGTTACAAATCGTAACTTATGCTGGTTTCTATTTTAATAATTGAC
The DNA here is from genome assembly GCF_036705145.1 of Microcoleus sp. B5-D4. Classification (NCBI taxonomy): domain Bacteria; kingdom Bacillati; phylum Cyanobacteriota; class Cyanophyceae; order Oscillatoriales; family Microcoleaceae; genus Microcoleus; species Microcoleus sp. B5-D4. The sequence continues at coordinate 98,022 of NZ_JAUBTV010000007.1, forward strand.
GTTGCCCTCGTTGCCTGGTCTTTGCACTTAATGCAGGAGGCGATCGCGCAACGGGAATTTTCACTAATGCTAGCCGGCACCCTAGTTGCGGTATCAGCCGCCGCTCTGCTAGTCGTCTACTTCCTCATGGGGTCTTGTTTGAGCCATTTGAGCGAAATATCCCAGCACACTTACTAAATGATAGTAGGGGATTGACCATTGTCCAGAAGCGAGGAGAGTTTTGTGGAAAAAAAGCCGAAAGCCTTGCCAGCCGAAGGCTCAAAACTAATTTCCCCAAAAAGCTTGACAAATATTGGTCCGTTAAGGCATGATTGAGAGCGCGAAAAGAAAGGGGAATTAGCTCAGTTGGTAGAGCACTACAATGGCATTGTAGGGGTCAGCGGTTCGAGCCCGCTATTCTCCATAAACATTAGAGTAGGGAAACGGCACTGCTCATTGGTGTCAACTTAAGACTAAAACTGTTGATAAATATCGCTTTTACCCCAGTCTAGATCCCCCTAAATCCCCCTTAATAAGGTGGACTAAAGAGAAGACTCTTGTCCCACCCTTATTAAGGGGGGCTGTTTCATTATCACCAAAAACGAGGTTTTTGTAGGGGTAGTGCTACCCCTACTCCCCGTGCCTACCCCCGCCACCAACCATCGAATGGGGGTTTCAGGCCAAAAGGGCCGGCACGGGGGCACGGCCCCTACCAAGAATGAAACCGCCCTGCCTTGTTAAGGGGGACTTTGAATACTCTTGTCCCCCCCTTCGTAGGGGCGGTGCCCCCGTGCCCGCCCTAGGCGCCGTGGGGATCGAGGGGCTCATCGGTAGACGGTATACTGATACTACTTTTGACGTTAAGTTGACACGAAGAAGGGCACTGCAGTGTCCTTACTCGTACCTAAACAGCATTGCCGTGTCCTTAAATTCGATCGCGACTTGTACCTAAACAGCATTGGCGTGTCGTTAAATTCGATCGCCCTACACACCGCGAAAACCAATTTTCCCGTAAAATCAAAACAGTCTACCCGCAACCAAAGCGCTACCTGTGGCAAAGTCAACTGAACCCAGCAATCCAGAGAGTCCGAGCCAACTTGCCCGCACGCCTCTGTACGACCTATCATTAGAACTCAAAGGCCGAATGGTGCCCTTTTCCGGGTGGGAGATGGCAGTACAGTACGCAGGCATCAGCAGCGAACACCAAGCAGTACGCCAGCAAGCAGGAATGTTCGACATTTCCCACATGGGAAAATTTGGTTTGAGAGGGAAACAATTAATAGAAAAATTTCAACCCCTAGTACCCTCAGACTTGAGCCGCTTGCAACCCGGTCAAGCTCAATATACAGTCTTGCTAAATGCCAAAGGCTGCATCTTAGACGACATTATTTTCTACTGCCAAGAACCAGACCCTATCACTAGCGAAGAACGTGCAGTAATCATTGTCAACGCCGCCACTCGCATCGCAGACAAAGCATGGATCACCACTCACTTAGAATTGAGCGATCTCTGTTTTACAGACATCTCCGAAGATAAAGTTTTAATTGCAATTCAAGGGCCAGAAGCTGTTAACTATCTCCAGCCTTTTGTGGAAGACAACCTTGCACCAATTAAGGCATTCGGCCACTTAGAAACAAATCTGTTGGGACAGCCGAGTTTTATCGCGAGAACTGGTTACACCGGCGAAGATGGGTTTGAAATCATGGTGGATGCCGAAGTAGGAAAAGAACTGTGGCAAAAATTGTTAGCTGCTGGCGTTTTACCCTGCGGTTTGGGTGCGAGAGATACCTTGCGTTTAGAAGCAGCAATGGCTCTTTACGGTCAAGATATCGACGACAATATCACGCCTTTAGAGGCTGGATTGGGTTGGGTAGTGCACCTCGACACCAAAGGCGATTTTATTGGGCGTGAGGTTTTGGAACAGCAGAAAGCGAGTGGAGTATCAAAGCGGTTGGTAGGGTTAGAAATGCGGGGGCGGCACATTGCGCGCCACGGCTATCCAGTAATATTTGAAGGCGAAACAGTAGGGGAAGTTACTAGCGGTACATTATCGCCTACTTTGAATCGCGCAGTAGCCCTCGCATTTGTTCCCGCAAAATTAGCGAAAATCGGTCAGCAATTAGAAGTCGAAATTCGCGGTAAAAACTATCCGGCTAATGTGGTGAAAAAACCATTTTATAAATCGCAAAACCGCCCCAGTTAAATTAGGTACAGCAGTTCTCAATCTTGGTGAGGTATGCCCTATGCCCTATGCCCTATGCCCGCTTATCAAGCGTGCACCTCATGTTACTAAGAAAGGCTATAAAGTGTAAGTGTATGTGTTCTTGTGGAACGGGCTTCTAGCCCGTTGCTCATCTTGGTCGAGAAGATTCATCTACTAGCTTAGCAAATTGTCGCAAAGTTGCAGCATAGCGATCGCCCGCCACATCCATCAAATCATTATGACCGGCCCCATCAACCCAAAAATTTAATTTCGGCTGCTTCGCCGCTGCAAACAACTCCTCTCCATGCCAAAAATGCACCACCTCATCAGCCTTACCATGAATCACCAAAACAGGCGATCGAACTTTGCCAATCTTATCAATATTCACAAACTTGTCAAAGGGTAAAAGCGGAATCCGCGTCAACACCCGAAAAGCAGAAACAAAGGAACTTTCAACCACCAAACCGCCGACTTTTTGCCGCGAAGCCAAATCAATAGTCGGCCCACCGCCCACAGAACGCCCATAAAGAATAATTTGCTTTGCAGGTATTCCCAACTGTTGGGTTAAATAACTGTAAACAGCATCAATATCACGATAAGTATTATATTCAGAAGGATTTCCCTGACTCGTGCCGTAACCTTGATAATCATAGGCAAACACAGCAAACCCGCTATCTCGAATCTCTCTGAGTAGCCACAAAATGCCGTCCAAGTCTTCCGCATTTCCGTGACTGTAAAGTATGGTATATTTAGCTTGCGGGTTAGGAAAATGAACAGTTGAAATTTTCACGCCATTAGCTGAGCTAACTTTGATAACTTCCCTGCTATCACTCTGACTAGATGGGGGAGGTTGAAAAATTAGCCGTTCTGAAAAAAAGAAACCGTAAAAACATAGAAATGCGTAAATAAAAATTATAGAGCGCATCAGTCGTTTGACAGAAAATTCTCCAAAAAGCAAGCGTTTAATATTTTTTCGGTTCCACTTAGTCATTACTAAAGGCTCATAGTTGAATAAGATTTAACTACTACTTTTTTATTGCGAGAAAAGACATGGCACTAACATACCCCGATGACCTGAAATACCTAGACACCCACGAATACATCCGACTCGAAGGTGAAATTGCCACCATCGGCATTAGTGCCTTTGCAGTTGACCAACTCGGCGATATCGTGTTTCTAGATTTGCCCGAAGTCGGTGCAGGGTTGGAAAAGGGCGAAGCTTTCGGTACAGTCGAGTCAGTAAAAGCAGTTGAAGACTTGAAAGCACCAGTTACCGGTATAGTCGTAGAACGCAATGATGACATTATAGAGTCTCCCGAAAATTTGGCGGAAGACCCCTATGGCGCTGGGTGGCTGCTGAAAGTGCGCGTTGACAATCCCAGCGAAGTCGATGACGCTTTATCGGCCCAGGCGTATCGCGAAATGGTGGAAGGCGAGTAGTTTTGAGTTGGGAGTTTTGATTGGGAATTTGGGCCTAGGGCTCGTTGATTCCTCCACAATCCGCCAGGGGTTGAAACCCCTGGCTAATAGCACAAGTCGTCTTTAGACGACTGAAATACTAACCAGTTGCGCGGGGAGTTGCGTTGACATACCTCCTCGCCCTATAAGTGCGAGGATTCCTTGACACTTCACAGCAACGTGCTACCGGAGTAGTCTTACCATCGCTCCATGTCCGTTTAGAGTCTCCCAATGCCCTATGGCGACTTTTTTGTTTTGTACGCAAGTAAAATACTTGTTTGCCTTCAGGGCCGGATTTTCCTATTGCCCTTTCGCTTCCCCTATTTCTGATCGCAACTCTGACAGGACTTTCAACCTTGCTATTTATTTCGGAGTATCTTAAATCCGGGCGGGTCTGTGACCATGTATATTTTAGCAAAGCCGTCCTTAAAGGACGGGGTTTTAGACCCAGATTCTCGATAAGTGCGCCTTAATCTACAGTCGGCGACCGACGACTTTAGCTATGAGACAGGGGTTTCAACCCCTGTCGGACTGTCGGACTGTGATAGAGGCAGAAAATCTTCCTGGTTTTCGTAGCAAAATGTTACAAACAAAGAAGCAAAAGTCTATTCAGGAGAATCCGCCTTGGTACTCTACAGCCCTCAACTTGAACCCAACCAGCAGCAAAACCTTTCCTCCATCAATGGTTTTGCTGGCCGGCACATTGGCCCGACACCCAGCGAAATCCAGCAAATGCTCAATGTTTTGGGCATTTCCAGCCTCGATGAGTTGATTGACAAAACGGTTCCTGCAGCGATTCGTATTTCTCAACCCTTACAACTTCCCGAAGCGCGAAGCGAGTACAGCGCTTTGGCAGAATTGAAAGAAATTGCTGCAAAAAATCAGGTATTTCGATCGTACATCGGCACAGGATATCACGACTGCATAACTCCCCCCGTCATCCAGCGGAATATCCTAGAAAATCCCGGCTGGTATACAGCTTACACTCCCTACCAAGCCGAAATTGCTCAAGGGCGATTGGAAGCTTTACTGAACTTCCAAACCATGATAATTGACCTCACGGGTTTGGAAATTGCCAACGCTTCCTTGCTGGATGAAGGGACAGCGGCGGCGGAAGCGATGGCGGTGAGTTACGGCGCCAGCAAAAATAAGGCAAAAGCGTTTTTTGTTTCCCAAGATTGCCACCCTCAAACTGTGGAAGTGGTGCAAACTCGGGCTAAGCCGTTGGGAATTGACGTGATTGTCGGCGACCATCAAAGCTTTGAGTTCGATCGTATAATCTTCGGCGCTCTCCTGCAATACCCCGCCACAGACGGCGCAATTTACGACTATACCGATTTTATTCGATCGGCACACGAAGTCGGCGCATTAGTCACAGTAGCCGCCGACATTTTGAGCCTTTGCTTGCTCACCCCTCCCGGCGAATTCGGCGCGGATATAGCCGTAGGAAGCACTCAGCGCTTCGGGGTGCCGATGGGATTCGGAGGGCCCCACGCCGCCTATTTCGCCACGCGAGAAGAGTTTAAACGGCAAGTTCCCGGGAGAATCGTTGGCGTTTCTAAAGATGCCAACGGCAAATCTGCTTTACGTTTGGCCTTGCAAACTCGCGAACAGCACATCCGCCGCGAAAAAGCAACCAGCAATATTTGTACTGCTCAAGTTTTGCTGGCTGTGATGGCGAGTATGTATGCTGTTTATCACGGCCCGTCTGGACTAAAAGACATTGCTGAGAAAGTATGGACTTTAACAGCACTTTTGGCATCGGGTTTAAGAAGTTTCGGATACAAAATTGGTTCTCAACCTTTCTTCGATACTTTGCGGGTAGAATTGGGAGACAAACCGCTGTCAGAACTTCTAGAAGCTGCTAAAGTACGCAAAATTAATCTCCGAGTTTTCGATGATTCGACAGTGGGAATCACTTTAGATGAAACTGTCAGCGTTGAAGATGTGCAAGAGTTGTGGGAAATTTTTGCACAGAATAAAGATTATATCAGGGCAGACGGGCAGAATGCTCTCAACATTCCGCTGGATGCCGACGCATTGAATTCCTATTTGACCTTACCAGATTTTTGCGATCGCACTAGCAGCTATCTCGCCCATCCAGTTTTCAACAGCTACCATTCAGAAACTGAACTTTTGCGCTATGTGCACCGTTTAGAAGCCAAGGATTTATCGCTAAATACATCGATGATTCCCTTGGGTTCTTGCACAATGAAACTGAATGCCACAGCAGAGATGATGCCGGTGACTTGGGCGGAATTTGGCAAGATACATCCCTTTGCGCCCCGCGATCAAACTCGCGGCTATCAAATGATGTTCGTGCAACTAGAACAGTGGCTGGCAGAAATCACCGGTTTCGCGGGAATTTCTTTGCAGCCAAATGCTGGTTCCCAAGGCGAATACGCGGGTTTGTTAGTTATTCGCCAATACCACGAACACCGAGGCGAATCTCACCGAAATATCTGTTTGATTCCCCAGTCAGCCCACGGTACAAATCCGGCTAGCGCAGTGATGGCGGGGATGAAAGTAGTTGCTGTAGAGTGCGATTCTCAGGGCAATATTGATGTCGCAGATTTACAGAAAAAAGCAGAGAAACACAAAAAAGAACTGGCGGCTTTGATGGTGACATATCCATCTACGCACGGCGTTTTTGAGGAAGAAATTAAAGAGATTTGCGAGATTGTCCACAACTGTGGCGGACAAGTTTATATGGACGGCGCAAATATGAATGCTCAAGTTGGTTTGTGCCGCCCCGGTGATTTTGGTGCTGATGTTTGTCACTTAAATTTGCACAAAACTTTCTGTATTCCCCACGGCGGCGGCGGGCCGGGAATGGGGCCGATTGGGGTAATGTCTCATTTAGTAGAATTTTTGCCCAGTCATTCTATTCTTAACAGTCAACAGTCAACAGCGGACAGTCAACAGTCAACAGTCAACAGTCAACAAACATCAGTTGGTGCTGTTTCCGCAGCGCCTTGGGGAAGTGCTAGCATTTTGACTATTTCTTGGATGTACATTCGGATGATGGGAGGATTCGGTTTAACTGAGGCGACAAAAGTAGCAATTCTTAATGCTAATTACATGGCAAAACGGTTAGAATCTTATTATCCGGTTTTGTACAAAGGGAAAGCTGGTTTGGTGGCGCATGAGTGTATTCTAGATTTGCGATCGCTCAAAAAATCTGCGACTATTGAAGTAGAAGATATCGCTAAACGGTTGATGGATTACGGCTATCACGCGCCGACGGTTTCTTGGCCGGTTGCTGGTACGGTAATGGTGGAACCGACGGAAAGCGAATCGAAGCAGGAATTAGACCGTTTTTGCGATGCGATGATTGCGATTCGAGGCGAAATTGCGGAGATTGAAAAAGGTAATGTTGACGCGCAAAATAATGTCTTGAAAAATGCGCCTCACACCGCAGAATCTCTGATGGTTGATGAGTGGAATCGTCCTTATACTCGCTCGCAAGCGGCTTATCCGGCACCTTGGACTCGCGAACATAAGTTTTGGCCGGCGGTGGGGCGGATAGATAATGCGTTTGGCGATCGTAATTTTGTCTGTTCTTGTTTGCCAATGGAGGCTTACACTTAAGATTGTAATCCATGTAAATCTCGTTTATATCTGAGTCTAGATCCCCCTAAATCCCCCTTAAGAAGGGGGACTTTGAGAACGCTTCCAGTCCCCCCTTGTAGGGGCGGTGCCCCCGTGCCCGCCCTCTTGGCTAGGGGGGATATCCGGGTTTGATAGATGCCGAATATCTAGGTAAAAAAACCCGGTTTCTCAACCTCACCTCTCTCTTCTCTTCCTCTGTGCCCTCTGTGGCCTCTGCGGTTAAATCATTCCGAAACAACCGTAAACGATATCATCCAAAGCCTCAACAAAAATTCCACCATCTCAGCTATAATCAAAACCATCCTCTCCATTCCCACAAACCCGCCATGAAACGCTGGCCCGACGGACAACAACTACACGACGGCAAATACATCATCGAAGAATACCTAGGTGGCGGCGGATACGGTGAAACCTACCGCGCTCAAAATCGCCCAGAAGGTAAGTCCGTTGCCATAAAAACTCTGAATATTTTCCAACAATTACAGCCAAATTTTGCCAAAACACAAGGTAAGTTTGTCAACGAAGCACTATCTTTAGCCAAGTGTCGTCACCCTCATATTGTCGAAGTTTATGAAGTGTTTCTAGAGGGTGATTTATGGTGCATGGTGATGGAGTTAATCGATGGGATTGATTTGTATACCCATATCAGAGAAAAGGGCAGTTTCTCCGAAGCCAAAGCTTTGTCAATAATTCAGCAATTAGGAGATGCCCTGAGTTGCGTACACAAGCAAAACCTGACTCACCGCGATGTTAAACCCGAAAATATCATGCTCAGAAAGAGCGGTATGTCAGCAGTTTTAATTGATTTTGGTTTAGCGCGACAGGCTAATTCATCGGGCAAGTTAATGACTAATAGTGTTACGGGAACCGATTTTTACGCACCAATTGAACTTGCGGAAAAACGCCCTCAACTTGGCCCTTATACTGATGTTTATTCTTTGGCGGCGACGCTGTATAATATGCTAACCGATCAGAAACCGATTCAATCGCCTGGTAGAAAGGTAATAGACGCTTTAATTGCGCCAAAACTATATAATGCTCAGATTAGCGACAGGGTGAATGCGGCGATTATCAAAGGGATGGAATTGGAACCGCAAAATCGCCCGCAGTCGGTGCAGGAATGGTTGGATTTGCTGATACCGAAACCAGTGGTATTGCCATTACCAGAAATTAGCCCTCAGCCAGCACAAAAATCTTTTGAAACGCCGCTGCCAAAACCAGCGCCTCCTGAGACTACGCGCGTAGTTTCAGCCGTGGGAATGGATTATACAAACTTGCGGAATTTATTGGCAGCTAAAAAGTGGCAAGAAGCGGATCGAGAAACGCGGAGAGTGATGTGGAAGGTGGCGGGTAGGGAGAAAGAAAGATACCTGGATATAAGTAGTATTGATAAATTTCCCTGCGAGGACTTGCGAATCATTGACCAACTTTGGGTACAATATTCTAATGGGCGCTTCGGCTTTAGCGTGCAGAAGCGCATCTTTCAAAGTGTGAGGGGAACTAGGCAATATGATGAGAAAATATGGGAAGCTTTTGGCTATCGGGTAGGCTGGATAAAAAATTACTCATGGCTGTGCTACAGTGACATCTATTTTTCAGAGCAAGAGAACGCACCGATAGCTCACCTCCCTCTGGGTGTGTTAGTGTACGAGTGTGATGCTGGTTATATACAGATCCAACAGTGGATGGGGTCTCTTCTCTCGCGTCGAGACTTGTAGACTGTAACATCTAAGCGTTTCAGGATTTCATAAATATTTATAACAAAGCCCAAAATCACAAAGCCATGCCCAGTCTAGGTTTCCGACGGGGTTGTCGGGACATAACGAGCAAATAATCAAAGTAAAATCAATCTCCGAAACCGGGTTTCTGCGATAATTTACGCATCATCACCCAGATTCAGGAAGAAACCCGGTTTCTACCTCCCCACCAACAGCCTCCAAACTCCATAAGCACCGCGCAAAATCTAAGAAACCGGGTTTCTACGAGTATCTAAACATCCTCACGCCCGATTTAGGAAGAAACCCGGTTTCTGAGCACCGTGCTACATCCAAGAAACCGGGTTTCTGCGATAATTTATGTATTATCACCCAGATTCAGGAAGAAACCCGGTTTCTACCTCCCCACCAATAGCCTCCAAACTCCATAAGCACCGCGCAAAATCTAAGAAACCGGGTTTCTACGAGTATCTAAACATCCTCACGCCCG
>NZ_JAUBTV010000007.1:107578-115203 GCF_036705145.1 Microcoleus sp. B5-D4
ATTTAGGAAGAAACCCGGTTTCTGAGCACCATGCTACATCCAAGAAACCGGGTTTTTACTTGATCTGTCGGTGGGAACGAAATATTGTCGTAAAAAACCAGGTTTCTGAGCTTACGCACTTCGACTAAAGAAACCAGTTTTTCACTTGATCTGTCGGTGGGAACGAAATATTGTCATAAAAAACCAGGTTTCTGAGTCAATCTCAAGGAGTAAGCTGTTGTGCATTTAAATCGTCCTCAGCATCCGAGTGTGTTAGGGGACAAATACAACTCTCCTGTCCCAGCCACTGCGATCCTACTTCATGCAGGGCTGCCATCACCGGTTGAATTTGGCGACCCTTGGGCGTGAGGGAATATTCTACACGGGGCGGAATCTCGGCATAAACACGCCGATCGACTAACCCTTGAGATTCTAACTCTCGTAGGCGTTGGGTGAGGGTTTTGGTGCTGATGCCAGGAAGTGCCGCGAGTAATTCGTGGGGACGGCGATCGCCTCCAAACAGTTCGCGTAGAACCAATATTGACCATTTATTGTCCAACAAGTCTAGCACAAATTGAATCGGACATTTAACCTCTACGCACTGACTCGCTTCCACCATAAACTCCCTGCACAGTTGCCTTCACGATAATTTCCATATTTCTTTAGAAATGGCTCAAGCGTCCTATTGGCTTCAATGCTTTACCTAAAGTAACTATAGGATACCACTGGTAACTGACTTGTGGGCGATCGCGGATTAAGGCAATGTGGTGCACAGTCATCAATTCCGAACAATCCACTCTCCACTCCTATGGTCAGTTCAATTAGTAAATCGGAGTCTGCTGGTCTCCCATCCAGCATTAAAGCACCTGTTCAAGAAACTCTGTTAACACCCCGCTTTTACACCACCAATTTTGATGCCGTTGCCGAAATGGATCTGTCCGGGCAACAAGCGGAATTAGAAGCAGTTGTAGCAGAATTGCGCGCGGACTATAACCGCCACCATTTTGTTCGCAATCAAGAGTTTGAGCAATGCTGGGACAAGATTGATGGCGAAACGCGAAAGGCATTTATTGACTTTCTAGAGCGATCCTGTACCTCGGAATTTTCGGGTTTTCTGTTGTTCAAAGAACTCTCCCGCAAACTTAAGAATCGCCAACCCTTGTTATCGGAAGCCTTTAGCTTACTGGCACGGGATGAAGCCCGTCATGCCGGTTTCTTGAATAAGGCGATGGCAGATTTTGGGTTGTCTCTCGATCTGGGCTATTTAACAAAAAATCGTACCTACACATTCTTCCCTCCTGAATGGGTAATTTATACTGTTTATCTGTCGGAAAAAATTGGCTACTGGCGCTATATTTTGGTGTATCGCCATCTCGAACAACATCCAGAACATCAAATTTATCCCCTGTTTCGCTACTTCGAGAATTGGTGCCAAGATGAAAATCGGCATGGGGATTTCTTTAAGGCTTTGTTGCGATCGCAGCCTAAGCTTTGGAATAACTGGAAGGCAAGACTCTGGGCGCGCTTTTTCCTACTGACGGTGTTTGCCACGCACACAATGACGGTGTTGGAACGCTCCACATTTTATGACTCCATCGGGATCGACCCCGACGAATATAACAAGCAGGTGATTCATCACACCAATGAAACAGCAAAACGGGCGTTTCCCAGTATTTTAGATACCCACCATCCAGAATTCTTTCCCCGTTTGGATCGATGCGCGATCGCCAATCAGAAGCTAGCAGAAATCTCAAGTAACCAGCGCCCTGCCGCCATCCAATTTTGCCAAAAATTACCCTGGATTGCTGTGATTGTCTGGCAGTTGTTGCGCCTTTATTTACTGCCCTCGATTAATGCTGAATCGTCCAGAACCGCTATTAATTAGGAGATATTGCCATGACTAATCTATCCACACGCCTCCGAGAAGGCACGATGCAATCCCACACCACAGCCGAAAATACGGCATTTATGAAATGCTTTATCAAAGGCATTGTGGAACGGGAACCTTTGCGTAAACTATTTGCCGATCTATACTTTGTTTACAGCGCCTTAGAAACGGCTTTGCAGAGCCATGTCAACCACCCGATTATCGGAACCCTCTATTTCCCTGAGTTAAATCGCACTGAGAATCTGGCTTGCGATCTAGCTTTTTATTACGGTGAAAATTGGCTGGAGGAAATTACGGCTTCGCCAGCGGGTTGTGTGTATCGCGATCGCATTCAAACCCTCTCAAAAACCGATCCAGTCCTGCTGATTGCCCATGCCTACACCCGCTACATGGGTGATTTATCCGGCGGACAAAGCTTGAAAAACGTGATTCGATCGGCGTTGTCTCTGCCGCCGGATCAAGGAACAAATTTCTATGAATTTTCCCAAATCTCAACACCAGAAGCAAGGCGAGTATTTAAGGAACGCTATCGCCAAACCTTTGATGAGTTTCCGGTGGAGGCTGACACGATCGAGCGAATTGTCGCCGAAGCAAATACGGCATTTACCCTTAACCAGGATGTAATGCACGAACTCGAAGCCGATGTAAAAGCGGCGATTGGAGATCATACCTTTGATTTGCTGACTCGGCAAGATCGCCCCGGTAGCACAGAAGGCCGCAGCCCTCATGCCAAGCGAGAATCTGTCGCGAAATAACTCGCCCCACGAAAACAAGATCGATCGTATCTCTAAAATATGCCGGGGTTCTGAATCTACAAAAACAAAGAAGGACACATCAGTTAATGAAACAGTTATCACAAACGGTTGAATTTGATGCTGCATTGTTGAATAAATACAACCAGCCTTTACCTCGCTATACCAGCTATCCACCCGCCACAGAATTAAGCACTGACTTCGATCGCAACGCATTTAAAACCGCGATCGCCATCGGCAATCACAAACAAACCCCCTTATCGCTTTACTGCCACATCCCATTTTGTGAAACCCCCTGTTATTTCTGCGGCTGCAATACCATCATTACCCAGCGCAAGGAGGTGGTAGAACCCTATTTAGGCTATCTCGATCGCCAAATTCGCCAAGTTGCCAGTTTGGTGGATGCCGATCGGCTGGTGCATCAGTTGCACTGGGGCGGCGGCACACCCAACTATCTCGATCGCAGTCAGGTAGAGTTTCTCTGGAACCAGTTAAATCGATATTTTCGGTTCGATGACGCGGCAGAAATATCGATCGAAGTCAATCCTAGCTATATCGATCGCGAATATATTCTATTTTTGCGACAATTAGGATTCAATCGGATTAGTTTTGGCATTCAAGACTTTAATCCCATTGTGCAGCAAGCTATCAATCGGGTGCAGCCGGAAGCGATGTTGTTTGATGTGATGGATTGGATGCGGGAAGCTGGGTTTGAAAGTGTCAATGTGGATTTGATTTACGGCTTACCTTTCCAGACACAAGCCACATTCCAGGAAACGGTAAAGAAGACCTTGCAATTAAATCCCGATCGCATTGCCGTCTTTAATTTTGCCTATGTTCCCTGGCTCAAACCGGTTCAGAAACGAATGCCGGAGTCTGCTTTGCCGACCGCTGGCGAAAAGCTGAAAATTCTGCAAAGTACGATCGCCCAACTGACGCAAAATGGCTATGTGTTTATTGGCATGGATCACTTTGCCAAGCCTAATGATGAACTGGCGATCGCGCAACAAGCTGGGCAACTACATCGTAATTTTCAGGGTTATACCACTAAGCCCGAATCAGATCTGTTGGGCTTTGGCATGACTTCCATCAGTATGTTGCAGGATGTGTATACCCAAAACCACAAGCGATTGAAAGACTTTTATCGGGCGATCGATGGGAATGAATTACCCATCGAAAAAGGCGTTCGACTGAGCCAGGACGATCTGATTCGGCGGACAGTAATCATGGAATTAATGTGTCAATTCCAACTGTCGGTGCAAGATTTGGAAGAAAAATACCATCTCGGCTTCGATCTCGATTTCAATGACTATTTTGCTCATATTTTGCCACAACTAGATCCCTTAGAAACCGATGGGTTAATCAAACGTTGGGGCGATGGCATTGAAGTAACGGCGATCGGGCGATTGCTAATTCGCAATATTGCATCCGTGTTTGATGCTTACCTCCGCGATCGTACAGGCGATCGTACAACCAAAACCTTTTCCAAAGCCATTTGAAATTTTGTAATGCAAACAACTCCCACTCGAGTTCCGCTGGATTGGACTGCGGTCTTCTTTTTCACGACTATTCATGCCCTCGCCCTCTTAGCCCCCTGGTGCTTCTCCTGGTCTGCCTTGGGTATGACCCTATTTTTGCATTGGTTATTTGGCAGTATTGGCATTTGTTTGGGCTATCACCGCCTATTGAGCCATCGCAGTTTTCAGGTTCCTAAATGGCTGGAATATGCGATCGCCCTGATCGGTACATTTGCTCTACAAGGAGGGCCAATTTTCTGGGTGGCGGGTCATCGGCTACACCACGCCTATACCGAGGATGTCGATAAAGATCCTTACTCAGCCCGTCGGGGGTTCTGGTGGAGCCATATGCTGTGGATTTTCTACCCGCATTCAGAATTCTTTGATTATGAACAGTACCAGCGGTTTGCCCCCGATCTGACACGCGATCGATTTTATTGCTGGCTGAATCGAAACTTTTTGCTGCTGCAAATCCCCTTGGGGCTACTGCTGTATGCACTGGGGGGATGGTCATTTGTCATCTGGGGTATGTTTGTCCGATCTGTTTTACTCTGGCATAGCACTTGGTTTATTAACTCGGTCACTCACCTGTGGGGATACCGTACCTTTGACACAAACGACAACTCCCGCAATCTTTGGTGGGCGGCTATTCTCACTTATGGCGAAGGTTGGCACAATAACCACCACGCCCATCCTAACGTTGCCAAAGCAGGCTGGCGCTGGTGGGAGTACGATCCTACCTGGTGGGCAATTTGGCTGTTAAAGAAATTAGGTGTCGCCCGAAAAGTGGTGATGCCACCGGCTCAAAATGGCACACCTTAGAATCACCCACAGGATTTACGCATGAGAGACCAAAAACCCGGTTTCTGCGTCAATATCTCAAAGGAATATCGACGATTTTTCAGAGAAACCGGGTTTTTTGCGTAAGTCCTAATCAAAATATAGGAGATCGAGCTGAAGCCATGTCTACAGTCACTACACCCTCCACTTCTGTTTACGGCCCAGTCCAATCATGGCGCTTTGGGCGATCGCTAGGAATTGATCCGATCGGGCCAGATTCTACTTGCTCATTTAACTGTGTGTATTGCCAGTTAGGTGAGATTGAGCACCAGAGTTGCAACCGCCAAATTTTTGTCCCGACTCAGAAAATTCAACAGGATCTGCAATCCTTCCCTGTCGGCGATGTGAACACCATCACCCTCAGCGGTAGCGGTGAGCCAACTCTGGCGCTGAATTTAGGCGAAATTCTGCTTATGGCGAAGCAAATGACCGGGAAGTTGGTTGGGGTATTGACCAACGGCAGTTTGCTGGGCGATCGCGCGGTGTGTGAGGAACTGGCGATCGCCGATTGGGTAGCTGTCAAAGTTGATGCCATTGCTGCTGAATCATTCTGTCGCATCAATCGCCCCATGCCAACCATCAACCTCCAGGACATTTGGGCCGGTCTCCTCCAATTTCGCCAACTCTATTCAGGACACCTGGCAATTCAGACGATGCTACTCACCGACTGGAACGAACAGGATCGGGCAGAGTACATCCGCCGGATGCAAGCATTATTGCCGGACGAAATCCAACTCAACACGCCGACGCGACTTTGCCCGCTAACGCACCAGCTAGAAGCACGAGGGAACGATCCGCCCAATGCCTGTTTATATCCGACAAGGCAACTGAAGCAAGTCAAGGCTGAAGTGCTACAGGTTTTTGGCGATCGCATTGAACGTGTCACAGGAATTCCAGTGCGTTACCCATTATTAAAACCAGAGGCGGAGAAGCGATGAAACCTCAGAAAACAAACCCATATTTTCAGCTTTTAGAAATTCCCCCTGGCTATCTCAACATCATGGGATATATAGACGAGTCGGAAGTGAATGGGCCCGGTTGTCGAGCCGTGATCTGGGTGCAAGGATGTCTGCGGGAGTGTCCAGGCTGCTTTAATCCGGCTTCCTGGTTTTTTGAGATTAATCAATTAATTGCGGTTGATGTTCTTGCTCAGCAGATTCTCAGCAATCCTCGCAATCGGGGTGTCACTTTTTCGGGCGGAGAACCTTTTTGGCAAGCTCCAGCCTTGGCAGATTTGGCACGCCAAGTCAAAGCAGCAGGATTAAATGTCATGTCGTTTACTGGCTTCACGTTAGAACAATTGCGATCGCAACAAGGGCCCGCCGGTGTTGAGGAGTTGCTGGAACAACTCGATATTTTAATCGATGGTGCTTATGTGCAGTCTTTGGCAGTCCACTCACCCGATTCTCTCGTTTCTTCCAGCAACCAGCGCGTCCATCTTTTCAATCCTGCTTTTGAGGCTCAACTCACTTGGGCGAGCGATCAGATGGAGATCCATATTCTCAAAGATGGCAGTCGGATTTTCACAGGCTACCGGGGTCAAATGAATCTGGCTGACTCGGAGTTATGAACCCGATCGCATTAAGCATCGAGCATCCAAGCAATACACTTTTGCATTTGATTGCTCATTGTTTGTCGATCGGCATTATACCTGCGGCCGTGTCCCGGCAACACCCATTCAAACGAGTAATTAGCCAACTTCTGCATAGATTTGATTTGTTCTGGCCAAGAATACCAACAGACATCGTGAAAGCCAACTAGCTGCTGCAAACTTTCCGACCAAGCAAGATGATCGCCGGTGAACAAAAACTTGTTATTGTAAAGCAAAACTGTGTGACCTTTCGTGTGACCTGGCACAGATATAATCAACAAATCATCTGCTAGTTGATACGGTTCGGTGGGCGACAATTGCATTTCTACACGGCAAGTATCAGCGTTAATTTCGTCATAATGAATGATGCGATCGCACCCAAAATGATCGTGGTATTGTTGATGATCTGCCACATCATCGCGGTGAGTCAAGTACATATAGCGAATGCCACCCATTGCTTCTATGTTTTTGACTAGCGGCGGCACAAAACGGGGAGAATCAACTAAAATATTGCCATCAGGCCGGACAATTAAATAGCTCGCTGCGGCGTAGGATTTCTCTGAGTGGTAGCCGCAGTGATAGACATTTTCTGCTATGAGTGCGGGTAACAGTTGCTGGGCTTCTTTGATCCTTTTGGGTTTTTCTACAGTCCCGATCGAACTTGTGGGACAAGACAAAAGAGCCGCGAGCGATCGCATTTCTTCAGTTTCATTAGTTGGCTGGTGGTAAACCGCAGACTGTTCTCCCGCTTGACCAAATACTTCAGGTGCCATCCACCGACAAGTATCACAGTCAATGCAGGTACTGTCTACATAAAAGTTACCGTTAATATTTTCAGCACGCCTCCGATTAATGTTAGCCATTTTTCTACCTGTTAATAAGCCATATAAATTATGGTAACTTACTATAATGAGTACCCCCGACATCCCGCCGGGGTTTAGACCCGTCTCACAGACCAAGCCGATTAAAACTCACCTTTGGCACCAATCTCAAGAACGGGCTCTCCGGCCCGTTCCACAAGAGATAAATTTTCTTGTGGAACAGGCATCTTGCCTGTT
>NZ_JAUBTV010000007.1:115303-157946 GCF_036705145.1 Microcoleus sp. B5-D4
ACCAATCTCAAGAACGGGCTCTCCGGCCCGTTCCACAAGAGATAAATTTTCTTGTGGAACAGGCATCTTGCCTGTTCATAAAATCCTAATTGAGAATGGTGCAATATCTAAGCTAAAACTCACATCTTACACCAATCTCAAGAACGGGCTCTCCGGCCCGTTCCACAAAGAGTAGATTTTCTTGTGGAACAGGCATCTTGCCTGTTCCTAAAATGCTAATTGAGAATGGTGCAAGATCTAAGTTTCAATCAACAATTCTACCGCTCCTGATCCGCTGGAAAAGCACCCGCTTTCACCGCCACAGTAACAGGTTGTCCGCCGCGGCTCAATTCAAGCTGCAGATCGCTGCCCACTGTACTTTTCTCGACAATTTGCTGTACGCTGCCAGCATCAGTTACTTCTGCACCATTGATTTTCTTGATCACATCGGCAACGCGAACTCCAGCTTGTGCCGCCGGAGAATTTTTCGCAACTCCCAAAACTAACACACCTTTATCTTCAGTCAGCCTCAATTTGGTGTTGGGATTTTGATTAAATTCTTTCTTGATTTCGGGAGTAATGCTCAACATCCGAACGCCGAGATAAGGATGTTCGGCTTTTCCTGCTGTTACTAATTGCTCGGCAATTTGTTGTGCTCGATCGATCGGAATAGCAAAACCCAATCCTTGAGCGCCTTGAATAATCGCCGTATTCATGCCGATAACTTGACCGCGCTGGTTCAGCAGCGGGCCACCAGAATTACCAGGATTGATCGCAGCGTCGGTTTGAATAAAGCTGACGCGCTTGTCAGGAACACCGACATCGGCGCTAGAACGGCCTGTAGCGCTAATAATTCCCACAGTCACAGTATTATCCAAACCGAGGGGATTGCCGATCGCGATCGCCCATTCTCCCGGCTCTAATTCTTCAGATTTGCCCAAACTCACCACAGGCAAATTGGTAGCTTCAATTTTAACAACAGCCACATCAGTAACTGTATCTACGCCTAAAACTTTGCCGACAAATTCACGGCCATCCTTCAGTTTTACCGTCACCGTATCTGCCCGGTCAACGACGTGAGCGTTAGTCAAAATGCGACCGTCGGAACCAAAAATAAAACCCGAACCAGAACCCCGTTCTACTCGATTTCCCGGTGCAATCGGAGATTCGGAACCGAAGAAGCGGCGGAATTGCTCAGGTATCTCATCTGGAACTTGGTTCGTCACGGTGCGAGAAGAATTAATCCGCACTACCGCCGGGCCGACTTCCTGCACAACTTTAGTAACAAAATTAGAGTCTTGAGAAGGCAGTATATTCGCAGGCAATGCTGAGATTGGCGCTGTAGTTGAAGGTTCAGCTTGAATGGCGTTAGAACTTCCAGGAACTCCAGAAGTTAGGGCGTTGCACCCAACAGTTGCGGTGGAGCCGAGCAAAATGAGGGATAAAAAAGCCAGTTTTTTCGGCAAAGAAGAACGGCGAGAACGCACAGTTGTAGCAGGCATATTTTTAGTTGACATAGTATTGAGTTGGTGGGAGTTAGAGGGAGAGTTATAATTAGGATTTTGCATTTTTAGCACCTACTGTAATTAAATTAGAACTAAAGGTTCTTTAATTTTAATTCAAGCATTTATGAGTTCTGCTTGACTGGTGGGGTTTACCCTACAAGCTGGGGTAGAAACCGGACAGTCGTAGGCAAATTGTTTGTGGATTCGAGCTTTTGAGTGCGATCGAACTGGGTCGGCACTGGCGAATTGCTGTCTGAGTGCGATAATATAAACTACGGTAGCCAGCTCGCATATTCCGTATTTCCCGCGAACTTTTCACAGGATTGATATCCGAAGTCATTCGATTTTAGATTTTAGATTTTAGATTTTGGATTGACCACACCGATAAATTCGGGGGCTTGAGGATTTTAGATTTTAGATTTTGGATTGATTCCACGGATAAATCACGTGGCGAGTACCATCAATAAATTCTTGGTCAAAAATAATCCTGGACTCAACAAAACCAGGTTTCTACGCAAAATCTTTGTTGGGAGCGATCGACGTTAACGTAGAAACGAAGTTTTTGACCGCGCCTGTATCCAGGAAGGATCGCAGCTAAAGCACCGGAAAGCCTCACCCTAAAGCAGGAAGTAAAAAACCTGTAATATCGTTTTCGGTTGTATCGGAATGATTTAACCGCAGAGGGCGCAGAGAACGCAGAGGGAGAGAATACAGAGAGGAATAATTCCGATGCTACCGGATTTGATATAAAGCCTCAAGCTAAAGTACCAATTAAACCTAAGTCAATCGATTTTAGATTTTAGATTTTAGATTTTAGAATTGAAGCATTGACTTGCGCGAGATAAGTTCGGGGGCTTGTATCCTGGATGCTTTCGGTCACAATAGCCTGCAAAAACTCTTTTGAAATCTAAAATTTGAACCTATGGAGGAATTTTATTGCTCCATAGGTTCAATGGAACTAACCGAATCAATTTCCCTCGACTTGTTCCTCGAACTTTCCAAAACATCAACAGTATTCTTAATAAAACCAGCCATCGGCACAGCAACTAACAAACCTGCTATTCCTGCCACCTTAACCCCCACCAGCAGCGCCACTAAAATCCACACAGGATTGAGACCTATAAAACCGCCTAATAACCGAGGAGCAACCCCGCTTTCAATTATTTGCTCAATTACTGTAGCGACAGCTAAAACTGTGACGCCGAGCCAAAAGTTGTTTAATGTGATCAGCAAACTGACAATGCAAATACTGAAAGGTGCTCCGAAGGGAATCATAGTCATTACACCGACACCCAAACCAAACAGAAGTCCGAAGGGAACTCGCATAATTAAAAAAGCAACAGTGATAGACAATCCCATCAAGCCCGCCAAAGTTGCTTGCCCGACGAAGTAGTTGTGGAAGCTTCGCGCCAGCAACTCTCGCAATTGAAGGCTATGCTTGGAGGGAAACCATTTAAACAATCCTTCCCATACGCGATCGCCGTGCAAGAGCAAGTAGAATGTCACGACTATTGTGAGGAGGAAATTCAACAGACTGTCTGCAGCACCCAAGCCAAATTTGAGAATTTCGCCAGTGAGAGACTGCAATTGAGATGAAAGTCGATCGCTCAATTGGGTAGTCAAACCGCTAACATCAATGCGGAGATTGCGATTTTCGGCCCAATTGTGGAATGCTTCAATCTGTTCTGTGCCAGAAACTATCCAAGTCGGCAGTCGGGTGGCAAGTTCAGTAATTTGGTTTAGCAGAATGGGGGCTAGAGTCAGACCTAAAACCACCAATAGCAGTAAAGTCAAAAACAATACCGACAAAACTGCTCGATCGCGCTTCAAGCCGTATCTGTGCAGAAAGCGCACTGGATAATCTAGCAAAAAAGACAGCACTGTAGCCACTACCAAAACTGTAATCAGGGCGCGAAAATATTCAAAGACTAGGAGGGCTAACCAGCAGTTGAGTACCGCTAGGGGAAATACCAGTCCGTAAGTCCACCACTGCGGCAGTTGAGTGAAACGTCTCATCTAAGTTAACCGAGTTAAAATTTGAGATGCAAGATGTGAGATTGACGCTGCTATTTGCCGTTCTCGCTTAAACATTTTAGGGTGCATTTAATTTATACCCGACTGCTGAAAATTCGCAGTAGCTCGACCCCCAGCGGAAATTGGGTTGCTGGCAGGCACTGCCTGCCACAACCATGTTATATCGTTTCCGCTGCTATGGATATATCACCTGCGAAACAAATATTTGTTGCTGTTGACCGGGCAGCAGTTTGCAGCGCACGATTCAACCTTTTTCCCCGTACCGTTCGAGAGCTAATTGAATTAAACGGTCTACTAATTCAGGGAAAGAAATGCCGTCTGCGGCCCACATTTGCGGATACATACTGGTAGCTGTAAAGCCGGGAAAAGTGTTGATTTCGTTAATCAAAACTTCTCCGGTTGATTCAATGTAGAAAAAGTCTACTCGCGCTAAACCTGCCGCGTCTATAGCCAAAAATGCTTGTACTGCCATTTCTTGGATTTGCGAGACGATCGCACCGCTGACTTTTGCCGGGATTGAGCAGTCGGCTTGTCCCTGGGTATATTTAGTTTCGTAGTCGTAGAAATCGCTTTGAAAAGTAATTTCTCCCACGGTTGAAGCTTGGGGATTATCGTTACCTAAAACTGCACATTCTAATTCTCTAGCAACCACACCCGCTTCGACAATTATCCGCCGATCGTAGCTAGCGGCGCTGTCGAGGGCTGCTTCTAACTCAGCGCGCGATCGAGCTTTAGAAATTCCCACAGACGAGCCCAAATTGGCCGGTTTCACAAAGCAAGGATAGCCCAAAGCTGCTTCAATTTTATCACAGAGTTTAGGGAAAACGCAAGGATTAGACCAGATTTCGGAACGGTTGACAGCGATGTATTTTACCTGTGGCAAACCAGCTTGAGCAAAAGCCATTTTCATGGCAATTTTATCCATTCCCAGCGCCGAACCTAAAACCCCCGAACCGACAAAAGGAACTTGCATTAATTTCAGCAACCCTTGCACCGTACCATCTTCACCGTTTGGGCCGTGCAAAACAGGGAACCAAACATCTACGGCATTAAAATTAGGAAACTGTCCAGCGGGAGAGTCGTTTTGTGCTGTTTGTTCCTCTATTTCCAGAGGTTTTCCGGTGGCTAAGACTTCTTGAGGTAATGTTCCCGACAGCCAGCGGCCGTTTTTTTGGATGTAAAAGGGCAGAACTTCGTATTTAGAGGCATTTTCGTCAGCAGCGAGGGCACGGGCGATCGCCCGCGCCGAACTAATTGAGACTTCGTGTTCGCCCGATCGCCCCCCGAACAATAGCCCGATCCGCATCATTGTCATTTTCCACTACTCCTAGGACTTTTCGACAAATATACACGCAGAGAGCGCAACTAAGGCACATACGAACCGCTTTAAGACTACTTATCTCCTCCCTTCCACTCTTCCTCTGTGTCCTCTGCGCTCTCTGCGGTAAAAAAAATTACATCTTCTTAGAAGAGTTCACCAGTAAGCCGTCCCTATCTCATTCCGGTGCTATTTAAAGCATTTCTCCCGTCAAACTAAAAGCGCGAATATCTGTAATTTTAACCCGCACAATTTTACCCGCCAATTCAGCAATATCGCCCTTAAAAAATGTGAGACGATTGCCGCGAGTTCGCCCCATCACCTGAGTTGGATCTTTGAGATTCTGGACTTCCACCAAAACCTCTTCAGTGCGTCCGAAATAGCGCTGCGATCGTTCCATCGCCGTTGTTGTCACCACATGATTGATTCGTTGCAGGCGATCGGCTTTCACCTCCTCACTCAACTGATTTTCCCACAAAGCCGCAGGCGTCCCAGGGCGAGGCGAATAAGCCGCAGTATTCACCAAATCGAAACCAACCTCTTCGATCAACTTCAAAGTCTTCTCAAACTGTGCTTCCGTCTCCCCAGGAAAACCGACAATCGCGTCCGCAGTAATCGAAGCATCCGGCATATAACGGCGAATTGTATCAATGATCCGGCGGTATTTTTCCTGAGTATAACCCCGCGACATCGCCTTCAAAATATCATTATCTCCCGACTGAAAAGGAATGTGAAAATGTTCGCAAACCTGCGGTAATTCAGCACAAGCCTTAATCAATCTTTCCGTAAAATAGCGCGGGTGGCTAGTAGCAAATCTGAGGCGATCGACACCAGGCACATCCTGCAAAAAATAAAGCAAATCCGTCAAAGTATGCTGGTTGCTGCCGTCCGGTTTTGTCCCCGGCAAATCGCGCCCGTAAGCATCAATATTTTGCCCCAACAAAGTTACTTCCTTGTAACCTTGACGGCCCAAATCCTCCATTTCCGCGCGAATAGCCTCCGGCATTCGCGACTGTTCAACCCCGCGAACATTCGGGACAACACAATAAGTGCAGCGTTCATTGCAGCCGTAAATTACATTCACCCAAGCAGTCACCTTACTATCGCGGCGCGGCTTAGTAATATCCTCCATAATTTCCACAGCTTCAGTCGCCACAACTTGATTGCCCTCAAAAACTTGTTCGAGTAAATCTTCAAGTCGGTTAGCGTGTTGCGGCCCCATTACTAAGTCTAATTCCGGCACTCTCCGCAGCAGCGCTTCACCTTCCTGCTGCGCCACGCATCCAGCTACAATTAAAGTTAAACCCGGTTCTTGGCGCTTGCGATGAGCTTGCCTTCCTAGGTTAGAATAAACTCTTTGTTCGGCATTGTCGCGAATCGTGCAAGTATTGTAGAGAATCAAGCTAGCTTCGTTCGGGTCTTCCGAGAACTCAAAGCCCATATTTTCCAGAATGCCGGCCATCCGTTCCGAGTCGGCTTTATTCATCTGGCATCCGAAAGTAGTGATGTGATAGCGGCGGGGTTTAACGGTCATGGCGAATTGCAGGCAAATAAAAAATATAGGTTTTCAACCTTAACACTTTATTATAACACTTCTGTGTTAAATGACATACGTCTGGTAATTGGGAATTTTAATAATTATAGGGTGTGCAATGCGCCCCTTATCGCTACAAATATTTTTAGATACCGACAAAATCTGCGAAGTCGGGTATCTGGCTATTCTGTTTTTTTAGTGAGATAAAAACTGTAAAATTGTTTTGGCAATACCTTGTGCCGCCAAATAAGGAACCCCATTGCCAACAGTTTTAAACATATTAGTCAACGTCATCTTGGGCGGCAGTGCAAAATCTTTTGGTAGTGACTGAATAGCCAGTGTTTCTGCAACAGAAAGCCGGCGAAGTTTGTAAGGGTGCAAGTGAACTTCGTTATTGCCGTAACAAGCTGTTGGCGAATAACGCCATCGGTGCAATCGCTTGAAAGATTTTTTTGAATCATCTCCTTCATCAACGGAAGCAAACCGCTTAATGCCTGCTTTGGGTTGAAAATAGTGTTTGGCATTGGGATGGTTGAGAACGTCATTTTTTTGGAACCAAAATTCTACCGTTAAATCTTGGGGAATGCCATCAGGACAAGGCAAGAAACCATCACCTGCAAAGGCATTTCTATCAGGCCAAGGATGAGAAAAAGTTTCTGATTTGGGATATAATATTTGACTTTGCCAAGGAAATAAACTTTCGGATAACATTTGGCTTTTTTCCTCTAGGGAAATGCCCAGATTTTTGACAAGGTTTTTTCTAAGCCCAATCAAAATAATTCTATCCCTATCTTGCGGGACACCGTATTCTATCGCATTAATTAAACGTTCGGCAAAAACGTATCCCGAATCAGCCAACTGATTTTTGAGTGCGTCGTAAAAAGCTTTATGTTTTTTGGTTCTCCACAAACCTTTGACATTTTCAAATAAAAAGAAATCTGGCTGCTGCTGACAAATCAATTCAATGTAGGAAGCTGAAAGTTGACCTTTATCTCCTTCCCCACCCCGGTTTTTGCCACCAATAGAAAAGTCAGGACAAGGCGGCCCCGCGATAAATCCTACAATATCGTGATGCTTGCGGGCATCCTGCATCAATTCCCGCAGGCGAAAAGCTGGTTCTCCCCCTACAAGTCGAGTTACATCTGCTTCCTCTCCTTCCCAATATCCGTATTCTGGCTGTGGTAAATTCAGGCACTGCCGAGAATAGCGGTATGCTTGCATGAAAGGTGGGAAAATTTCATTGACATACGCTACATTAAAGCCGATCGACTCAAAGCCCAGATCGAGCAAGCCAGAACCCGAAAAAAATGAGAAAATACAGGGGATGGGGAATTGGGAATTGGGCATGGGGAATGGGGCATGGGGAATTGGGAATTGGGAATTGGTAGAATAGCCGGGGCGGGTTTATTAGATTATGGATTTGAGGCGATTCTTGTTGGTAAAAACTGCCCCTACAGGTATAATTACAACCATTGCCCGCCTCGGAAACGCCAGTGGGGAAACAAAATCCGCATCAGTGTTTGGGATGCCAGATAAATAGCCAGCCACACTAAACTATAATGCAAAGCAAAAGCTCCCAAGTCAAAATCTTGTGCAGGTATCCCCGGTAAACCGATAACTTTGATTAAAAATAACACAAAAAGTGCTTCCCAAATCCCTGCCAGCAATTGAAACGCGCCGGGCCAATCTCGATCCCAGCGAAACTGCTGGATGTATATATATAAAGCATCCCAGCCGAGGCCAAAAATCGCTACATACCCTAAAATCCAGAAAAAGATAGAGCCTGATTGGGAGGTAATTAAACCCAGACAAAAGGGCAGCGTTACTAAAACGCCTACGGTTGCAAATAACAGTAACCGAGTTTGCCAGCGACCGAATAAGGTGGGAGTCATGCGATTTTAGATTTTAGATTTTAGATTTTAGATTGAATGGGAAGGTTGTTCGATTTTAGATTTTAGATTTTAGATTGAAGGCGAAGTTAGTTTTAATCAGTTAAATCTCACATCTTTTACCATTTTCAAGAACAGGCAAGATGCCTGTTCCACAAAGAGTGAGTTTTCTTGTGGGGAGTAGGGGTTGGGCAGGAGAGCCCGCCCGTAAAAAACCTGCCCGTAAAAAACCTATTGAAAATGGTGCAATATCTCAGTTAAATCCATTAAATTCTGTACATTGCTTGTTGCCGAACTTCCTCTTTCCAGTTAGTCGGGAGATTTATTTAAAATCCACTTCAACCACTGCACGAACGATCGCCAAACGCTCAATTTCCGTACACCCGGAACTCGGTTGGCGGCCAGACTTTCAACCGAACGCAAGGCGGCGTATTGCAAGCCCAAAAAGCTGTCTACCGGCGCGTAAGGCCCCCCCAAAGTAATCGCGCCGGCTGCATATACCCGGCCTTCTGTGTTGCTAGCAGAAGAATTCCGCAATTCGGGCACTTCAAAATCGTTGTTAACACTCAGCCGACCCAAACCGTTGAGGGGAATATTATATTGAGCTACCAAATCGTTTAACAGGGGACTGGTTTTTACCTTAGCGTCCAAACCCGTAGCATCAATAATAAAATCAGCTTCTAACTTAATTTGCCCCTTGAGTTCCTTCTCCTGAATGTACGTCACTGTGCGGTTTTGACTGTCGCGCTCGACTCGCTCGACTTCCCCGAAGGTAATTTGATACCATCCTTGACTTAAACCTTCTTTGACAATCCGCCGCCAGTCGCTGCGCTGGGCTGTGGTAGTTCCGCCCCAGTCTGTGAGCAACTGCGGTCGCAATTCGGGGGCGGCTTTTTCCAAAAGTACGCGGAGT
Organism: Microcoleus sp. B5-D4; assembly: GCF_036705145.1. Taxonomy (NCBI): domain Bacteria; kingdom Bacillati; phylum Cyanobacteriota; class Cyanophyceae; order Oscillatoriales; family Microcoleaceae; genus Microcoleus; species Microcoleus sp. B5-D4. The sequence continues at coordinate 124,476 of NZ_JAUBTV010000007.1, forward strand.
TCCCCGCCCCAGCAAGCTTTCGGCCAGTTGAAAGGTTGAAATTCGTAGTGATTTTCGACTCTTCGCTCAGCGAGTTTAAATTTGTTACCTTGAGGTTTGGGCGATCGCATCAAATGCAATACTTGAATATTACTGTTCCGCTGTCGCGCTTCGTAAATTCGCTGCACCACCCGCGAAGCCACAATTCCCCGGCCTCTAATTAACACGCTGCCGCCGCTGGCCTCCAATTTTTCGTAAACGCCGTCGTGGCTTTCATAAGCGTTGACAACCGACTCAAAATCCTGGGTTTTTTCGCGATAAGCTTGCAAGTCCGGCAGAAATTGAATGGCGGGATAGCCGGTGGCTAAGTGTACGTATTTGGCGATTAAAAAAGCGTGGTCGCGGTGATCCGCATCCGATCGAGAATAAGCGATCGCGTACCTGCCGTCATCTGTTTTGCGAATTCCCCGCACTCTACCGTAGCGAAACATTTGATTCCACCCAATTCGATCGACTTCCCTGTCAATAGAATCAAACACATTCCCCGCGCGAGGCGTATAAGTTTCGGCAAAAGTCGGTTCAGCAAACACCTGCCACATCAACATCAGTGATACTCCCAAACGCCCTTTGAGCAATTCCTGCCAAGCTTCCCGCAAAGCATAGGGAGGCCACCCCCAAATGTTGTCTGGACAAGAGTCAGAATTCGATCTTAGGCGTTCCCGCAGCGGAATTTGAGAATTCAGGCACAGACGCAGATAGCGGGCGTAAGGCTGGTTTTCCATGCCCAAAACCGCAATTCGATCGATTTTCACGCCGCAAATTCTCAGCACATCCACCCAAATAAAGCTGCCCAAACCGCCGCCAACGGCCGCCCAATCAACTTCTGCTACAGGAAGTCCCCTAGATTCGAGCGATCGCATTGACACTTGAGAAGCTTGCAAAAATGCAATCGGCGGAAATTCTCCCCTACTACTTGTTTGAGGAAGCTGCAACATTATTGGCTGGCCCAACGCGGGGTCTGGCCCATTGGTCTGCGGGTTAAAGAAAATGTGAGAATTGACCGACGGCGTTTCTGGGGAATTAACAGCAAAAGAAATGCCGATCGCGTAGGGCCCAACTTGCAGCATATCCCCGTTTGCCAGCACGCAACGGGTTTGGCGAACGCCGTTGACAAAAGTACCGTTGCGGCTACCCGTGTCAGTAAGTAAAATACTGTTACCTTCGGTGCCTATCACTGCATGGAACCGAGAAACTTGACTGCTGCTGAGGGCAATTCGAGAAACTCGTTTCCCGTTGATAGTGGCGGGCATAGCTTCAAAAATTCGTCCCAAAGCGATGGGTAAGTCGAGTATCGGGGATCGACAATCCCCCGTAGCTGTATCTGTCCAAGTCAGTCGCAGGCGCAAGGGTTGAGAATTCATGATTATTTTTTAAACATCAGCCGTCGGCTTTGAGCTTTCTGCAAAAAAAGATTTTTGAAGTTGAGAGTGTTTAGCGGATACCGTGATTTTCCCTTTTTCTTAAATCTTGCACCATTGTCAAGAACGGGCAAGATGCCCATTCCACAATAGATGAATTTTCTTGTGGAACAGGCCGAAAAGCCTGTTCCTAAACAAGTAATTGAGAATGGTGCAACATCTCAGTTTTTCCAACTTTCACGGAGACAGCATCACACTCGCCGCCGCCGCCAAAGAAGTACCGCACCACGGACACCCCGCATTCAACTGCGCGTAAGGCGAAATTCGGCTGCATTTGGGACACTGCAAACCATATTGTGAAGGCCCCGTCGGGTGAAAGTTACCAGGTGCGGGAGGCCCCGACAGCAAAACTGTCTGGGGCGCGGCTACCTGCACCTCCGTCACCTTCAGCACCTCAATTTCCACTTGGCCTAAATGGATGTGGCTTCCCAATTTCAATTTTGCTTCGCCTTGGGCGAGAATTTTTCCATCTACCAGCGGCGGATTACTTTCGCGCAAATTCCGCACTGCATACTCCTGCAATTCCTGATTAAAAAATATTTCAACGTGCAGACCCGATACGCTGGGATGCGAAAATACTATATCGCACTTCGCCGGATCGCGCCCTAGCCTCACGGTTCCCGGATTTTTGCTCGGCTGTCCGTTTTGAATTGTCTGAGTTTGGCGCACCCCAGCTTCTGTCCATGCTAAAGTGAGCTGGTTGGTCATGATTGTATAGTTTGCTGCTCAAAAATATAAAAAAATATTAACTGATTTATTTTGAGGACGGACTTCCTCACCAAAAAACTTAATTATAATTATTGAGGCTTATTGAGGCAGGCTCGATCGCACTTCTAAAAATATTATTATGTGCAGCTAAACAAAAAAGCCCTGAGTTCGGGGCTTTTAGTGCTCGTATTGGCTTTTTTTGAGAGACTGACTCGCGCTTACCAGCTTTTCTTTCCCGCAAAATTATTGACCCCAGTGCAGCTTTGTTAAAAAATTGCCGTTAAAGATTTGCCAGCGATTGCTAAAAACTAATTGCTGTGGGGTTTTCAAATTTGCCAAGCTTTGGTGCGCTAGTTACGAATTTTGGAGGTTGGGCGATCGAACTACCTTGGTAACTTCGATCGCCCAACCTCCTCAAACGTTTACTGTCCTAGTGCTATCTCTCACGCTGCAACTGTGCAATCTTTCATTACAGGGCCAGCCTTGAAAGACTTAAGCTTCGCTCTTGCGGCTTTTCCGACCGCCTTCGCGACCAATTTGAGCCATATGTTCACGATTTCTGCTGACAGCTTCGCCACCTTTTTGACCAGCTTGTCTGGCTTCTTCAGAGGTGAATTCGTGTGCAGTTCCTTTCTCGTGTGCAGCTTTTCCGCCTTTGCTAGCAATTGCGCGCTGTTTTTCTGCATCCATAGAAGCGAATCCGCGTTTGCTTTTCTCAGCCATGACTGTCTCCTTGTTTTTTTCTGATTTTTTAGCTCGATCGCGCCTTCGCCTCCCACTGTCATGGTTACTCCCAGTCAGTGGTGAGATATCCGACGGTAAATTATGAAACCTCATCAGACGAATCTAAGCTTTTGGTTTAACTCGCAGGATGACTCTTTCATAATTTACAAATGTGAACTAAAAATAGTTCACGCCCGGGCACTATAGTTAGAGCCGACAATGTTTTAAGCTGGTTACTGTCTTTCAATCATTCTATAAACCCCCCCAACTTTTATACCTCTTTCTCAGGTATAGTCATTCTTTAGTTCGCTGGAAGGATGGAACCGAAAGCTGATTGGCAGTAGACTCAGAGGATTTTTCGACTTAACCGGGCCACCTCAAAAATTCAAAGTCCAAAGGGGGATGCTTTTTTGGTCTTTTTACTTTTTTTTTGAGGCATTCCGCGCTGGCCTGTTATCCCTATGTTAGTTGGTCTGCCGATCGAGTTGTTTCTGGTAAGCGATATTTTGGGGCGCAGCGCAGGACGTACTCGATCGCACTTATCAAGTTTACCTTATGACCTATCGAAACATACATCGGCTTTACCCCTGTTTGCGTCCTTAGCGCTGCGCCTACCGTTGATCCCTCTAGCAGCAAGGGTTGCCAACTGCCCCGATCGAGTCCGACTTCTGAATGTTCTCCAATAAATCGATTTTTGGCAACTCCGATCGTGGGAATCCCGGTTAACACCCCCAAATGGCAGGCAAGACCGAATCTGCGGGGATGGGCTAGTCCTTGACCGTCGCACAATATCAAGTCTGGCCTCAAACTGATATTTTCTAAAGCTTCGAGAACTGCAGGCACTTCTCGAAAAGACAGGAAACCCGGAAGGTAAGGAAAAGTTGTAGGACTGCGAACCACAGCTTGCTGCTGCAATTGCAAGTCTGGAAAGCTCAGAACTGTTACAGCGGCCCGCGATACGTCGTTTGCACTGTCGTAGCCGACATCTACACCGGCGACGTACCGAACTGTGTCCAGTTGATTTTCGGTAATTACCTCTGACCGAAGCTGTTCTTGAATGGCGATCGCCTCTTCAACTGTCTGCGGCCAAGGGTGTCGCTGCAACATCTTGATTTCTCTTCAACCGTTCTCATCTAAGCTTAACTTATTTTCGGGCATTTTTAAACTCGGATTTTTATCGTTTGTAGCTATAAATTCCCAACTTGCCCAAGCAGTCTTTTTTCTACTCAGGAGGGTTGAGCAAGGCGGGCCGATGCCAATTCTACAAATAGAGTCTGTACGTCGCAGATGGAAATTCTATCTTTCCTGGCTTGCAGCAACCCGCAAAGGTTTTAGCGGGACGCACCTGCCATTTACCATTAAAATTTACCCAAAAATTAGCTGTTCAATTCTGATTTTTTCGCTTTCTAGAAAGCTTTCTTTCTCCGATCGCCCTTTTATCCATTGTCCCAGAGCGATCGAGCTATCTATTTACTTCTGCATTATCTAATAAACTCCGCTTTGTCAAGATGATTGAAACATTTATTAATCAATAATCTCACCCAGCTACAAGTGCCATTGTTCATCCCCGCTCATCGAGCTAAGAGGTTCCCAGACCCTCGCAACTATATGACTTTTATGAAAAAAAATCAATGAATTTATGAGTTGTTGCACCCTTAACATGAAGTTATAATCTTAGATAATATCGAAGAAAAAACTAACATCCAGTAAAACAACTTAGCTGAATTAACATATGAAAACCGTGCAAAGTGTTCGGTACAACCTAGCTCTCTACATCGTCGGTGGCATCGTCTTCATCATCGCCGCCTTAATTTTAAGACCTTTTGCCCTCGTCGGCCCAGGGGAACGCGGCGTTATGATGCGCTTCGGGAAAGTTCAAGACGCGATTTTAGATGAAGGCATTCACCCGATTTTCCCGATCGTCACCTCTGTAAAAACTCTCAGCGTGAGGGTACAAAAAACTGATTTGAAAGCAGATGCAGCATCCAAAGATTTGCAAAGCATTACGACAGATTTGGCAGTCAACTGGAATGTTGACCCCGCAAAAGTAAATCAAATTTACCAACAAATAGGAGACGAAGAACAAATTGTTACCAGCATTCTGAGTCCGGCTATTTCGGAAGTTCTCAAAGCAGCAACTTCTAAAAAAACCGCAGAAGAAATTATCACTAAGCGCACGGAACTCAAAACAGAAATCGACAACAGCCTTAAAAAGCGTTTGGAACCTTACGGCGTCATTGTCAGAGATGTTTCTTTAATAAATTTTGGCTTTTCTCCAGAATTTAGTAAAGCCATCGAATCCAAACAAATAGCCGAACAAGAAGCTAAACAAGCAGAATTTACTGTTCAAAAAGCAACCCAAGATGCTAAAGCTGAAATTAACCGCGCTAAAGGTAAAGCCGAAGCTCAACGCTTGCAGCGGCAAACATTAACAGCCGAAATTTTGCAGCAGCAAGCTATTGAAAAATGGAACGGCCAGTTTCCGACAGTAATGGGAGGAGGCGGAACTTTGCCATTAATTAATATTGCGCCGCCGACTTCTCAACCTGCAACTCCTGCTAAATAAGCTGCGGCAGATCGTGATTGCCTGGGCGGGGGGAGAAGGGGAGAGGGGGAGAGAGTCTGAGGGGGGAAGAATAGAGGGTTCGTCACTGCGGAAGTGAAGATGTGCTTTTTTAAATGCCGAACAGCAAGCGTATAAAATACAACTAACAACTAAGGTTGAATCTCAGATGTTGCACCATTGTCAAGAACGGGCTCTCCGGCCCGTTCCACAAAGAATGAGTTTTCTTGTGGAACAGGCAAGATGCCTGTTCCTAAACAAGTAATTGAGAATGGTGCAACATCTGAGTTAAATCCCGCTTACTTAAATACCAAGATACAATTTACGTTGCGCGAGTCCTGAAAAACGTTAGAGTAAGAAACAACTCGGAAATTGTAAAGGTTTGCTTGAAAGTTCGGCTGATGGGAGATCGGGAGAACCAGTCAATTTCTAATTTAGGTGAAGTGGGGAGTGCCGCCGATCGCCATAGTGCGTCAGAAGCCCTGTGGCTACGCGATCGAGCCTTGGCAGCTACTAGCAGTGGCATTGTCATTGCTGACGCCAAGGCACCCGATTGTCCCATAATTTATTGCAATCCGGCTTTTGAACGGATGACAGGTTACTGCGCCAGTGAAATCTTGGGGCGCAATTGCCGATTTTTGCAAGGGCCCGATACCGATCGAACTACTGTAGCTAAAATCCGCGACGCCTTGCGCCAAGGTCGAGCAATCCAGACACCAATCAAAAATTACCGCAAAGACGGCACTCCTTTTTGGAGCAAATTATCGCTATCTCCCGTGCGAGACGACAACGCTAATTTGACTCACTTTGTAGGAGTTCAGTATGATTTGTCGGAACCAATATGTGAAGTGCAGCAAGCATTGCAGCAAGCGAACGACCAACTGCAAACGATTTTGGAAGCAGTTCCGGGAACGGTATCTTGGATTAGCTCGGATTTGCGCTATTTGGGGGTTAACCAGCACTTAGCCAAACTGCATGGTTTGCCGCCGTCGGCTTTTGTCGGTCAAGATATTGGTTTTCTGGCTGCTAGCTCGGATTTTAACTCTTTTGTGGTGGAGTTTTTTGCCGACGACGCTACGGAAGCGGTTAAAGAACTCAACGTTAAGGTACAAACCGATGGGGGAGAGTCGGAGGGATACTATTTGATTGTGGCTCAAAAGTACGATGAGGGCAAAGCTGCTTGTCTGGTGGGGATTGACATTACCGAGCGCAAGCGGGCAGAAGAAGCTCTGGTGCTGACTCGCAAGGCGGTGGAAAGTTCGAGTGACGCGATCGGCATCAGCGATGCGAACGGCACTCACATCTATCAAAATCAAGCGTTTTCTCAGCTATTTGAGTGGGACACCGCAGAAGAATTTAAACTAGCCGGAGGTATATCGGCAGTTTTTGCTGACCCCGCAGTTGCCAGGGAGGTACTCGACACGATCGCCCAAGGTTATTCTTGGTTTGGTGAAATTACCAACTGCACTAAAAGCGGTGAAACTTTGCAAGTGTTGCTGCGGGCCGATGCTATTAAAGACACTACAGGGAAAATTGTCGGTCAGATTTACATGAATACCGATATTACCGATCGAAAGCGCACGGAACAAGAGCTGCGGCAAAGCGAAAAGCGCTTTCGATCGTTGATTGAAAATGCTAGAGACATTATTGTAATTCTCGACGAGAAAGGCTTTTGCCGCTATGTCTCTCCTTCCCTAGAGCGGATTTTGGGCTACCCGACGGCGGAAGTGCTCGGCAGATCTATATTTGACTTGATTCACCCTGACGAATTGCTGATAGTGGATCAAGTGTTCAAAGGTGTCATGCAAATGCCGAAAGTTAGCCTGGGAATGGCGGAATACCGAGTGCAACACAAGGATGGTTCCTGGTGCGTGTTGGAAGCGGTGGCGACTAATTTGCTCAACGAACCTTCGGTGCGGGGAATTGTGGTCAACTGTCACGACGTGACTGAGCGCAAGCTGGCTGAAGAACAATTGTTGCACGATGCTTTGCACGATGCGCTGACGGAGTTGCCCAACCGTGCTTTGTTGACTGACAGGTTGGGGCAAGCTTTTGCCCGCGCCCAACGGCATCCGAGCTATCAGTTTGCGGTGTTGTTTCTGGATTTGGACAGGTTTAAGGTGATTAATGACAGTCAGGGACACCGCACGGGCGATCGGCTGTTGGTGGCTGTGGCTCGCCGTCTCTTGACTTGTTTGCGGCCGGGCGATACGGTGGCTCGTCTGGGGGGAGATGAGTTTGTGATTTTGCTGGAAGAAATTCACGGTGTTGATGAGGCGATCGCCCAAGCAAAGGCAATTCTCAAAACGATCGAACGACCGCTGAATTTGGAAGGTAATAAAGTTTTAATTACTGCTAGCATCGGCATTGCTTTGAATACCGACAAATATCAGTGGCCGGGAGATATTTTGCGCGATGCTGATATTGCGATGTACCGGGCAAAAGCTCTCGGTAAAGCTCGCTACGAAGTTTTTACCAGTGCGATGCACGCTCGGGCTGTTGCTTTGATGCACTTGGAAAACGATTTGCGGGAGTCGGTTGAAGAACTAAATTTGAAATATTCGATAGTGGATTTCGCCTGTGGGACGGCGGCGGAAAACTCGCCGATGAGTGAAATTGATCGGAGATTGGAGCGTCCGAAGTCGCAAGTGACTACTTTAAAATTGGAATGTCCTTTTACTGTTTATTATCAGCCGATCGTTAGTTTGAAAACGGGTTCAGTTATCGGATTTGAGGCGCTGGTGCGCTGGCTGCACCCGGAACGGGGTTTAGTTTCCCCGATGGAATTTATTGCGATGGCGGAGGAAACTGGGTTAATTATGCCTTTGGGTTTGTGGGTTTTGAACGAAAGCTGCCGCCAAATTATTAAGTGGCAGAGTTTGAATTTACCTTTGGGAAATTCGCGGCTGACTGTAGCAGTAAATCTTTCCGGGAGGCAGTTTGCGGAACCGGAATCGATCGAGCAAATTAAGCAAGTTTTGCAGGAAACGGGTGTTGACACTCGCTGTTTGAAGTTGGAGATTACTGAGAGTGTGGTGATGGAAGATGGGGAAGCGGCGGCGGCGATGCTTTCGCAGTTGAGAGACTTGGGGATTGATTTGTGCATTGATGATTTCGGCACTGGTTATTCGTCTCTGAGTTATTTGCACAAGTTCCCGATTAATATTTTGAAGGTCGATCGCTCTTTTGTCAGTCGCATCGGGGAAATGGGCGAAAATTTGGAAATCGTGCGGGCGATTGTCATGCTGGCCCGCAGTTTGGGGATGGAGGTAGTGGCAGAAGGTGTCGAAACCGCTGTCCAATTGGCTCAAATGCGGGCGATCGGCTGCGAGTACGGTCAGGGGTACTTTTTCTCTAAACCTCTCGACAGTGAGGCAGCTACAGCGTTGTTGAGGCGATCGCCCAAATGGTGATCCGATCTACAATAGGAACTGTATCAAGGCAAACTCATACCAAAACCTATGTCTCAATCGATCGCCCCAGTTTTAGCAGACAAGCAAATTGATACTTCCCCAACTTTAACCTTTGAAGAATACCGAATTTATCAAGGAGAATGTGATGTAAAATATGAACTGTACAAAGGCAATTTAATTGCGGTGCCAACAGCAACAATTTTACATATCAAAATTTGCGAATATTTAGTTTACCAATTGCAGCGTTACCTGGCTGAACACAATCTCGACTTAGTAGTAAAAACTGGCTTGGGAGTGAGAACCGATGAAGATAAATCTCGGATTCCCGATGTAGTTGTCTGCTCTCAAAGTCTTTTGGAACAAGCTGCTGCTAGACCCGGTGCAGGCATCCTCGAATTTGATGAAAAACCGTTGTTAGTGGTAGAAGTGGTCAGCGAAAATCGCCGCGAAGATTACGTGATTAAACGCGGAGAGTACGAATTAGCGAATGTGCCAGAATATTGCATTGTTGACCCTAAAATGGGCAAGCAAAAACTTCGGCTTTTTGCATTGATTGAAGGTGAAGATGGTTACACGGGTACAGATTTCTTGCCTGGTGAGGAAATGGAATCGGTAGTATTTCCCAATCTGAGATTATCAGTCAATGAAATTTTAGATCCGCCATTGGTGGAAGGGTTAATTAAGGCAGAACAAGCTCAATTGCAGAAAGCTGAAAGATTGGCGGCGAAGTTACGGGAATTGGGCGTAGATCCTGATGCTGTGTAGGAAATTGGATCGAGTACGCGCGGCGAAGCTATCCCGTAGGGAATCGCCCTTGATGTATCTCAATCATCTAGCGGCAAGTCGCGCAGAAAATAAAAGCGATCGCTTTGCCAATTGTCTCCTTTAATTCGCCCCACATAATTTGTCAAAGGAGAGGAAAGCTCAACGAGAATTTCGTGCAAGTCTTTGGGTGATAACGGTCTAAGTGCATTAGACATTGAATAAGCACCACTAACAGCCTCGACACTTGCTCGTTCAAAACCACTCTTTTCCTGATACTTTTTCAAACTATGCAGAACATCAGATCGCACTTTAATTTCTTGTTCAACTTGCTCAATATATTTAGCAACTTCATCATCAGATTGTCCCGGTTTCAAGTATTCTTTAAGTTTAAATAAGTCCACCGAGTTAGGATAGTTGCTTTGAAGTTTAACCAGTTTTTCAAGCGTCTCAGGGTTCATAATTGCCATACCGTGTTTTTTTGCTGCATCCATAAGTTGAGTAGTTGGAACGCCAGGCCCAATAATCAACTTAGTTGCTTTTGCGAGTGTTTCTTTATCTTGGAGCCGTAGCGTTCCTAAATTCAGCAATTGAACTGCTGTATCATTAGGGATTTTTTTACCAGCTTTGCACTCGCCAACTAAGGGGTAAGGTTTGGAGCATAATAAATCTAAGCCGCCAGCACCACCTTTGTGAGCATAATCTATGGTAAATCCCAAAAACTCAAGGCTATCGCGCACTACAATTTCAAAGTCGGTTCCTGCTTCATAGTTGCTTTTGTTGGTATCTAGTTCTTTTGCCCGATTTCCCAAAGCTGCTATGGTATTTATCCAAGCTAAATCCGGTTTGATTGGTTTTACAGGCTTATCGCTACTCCAACCTAGAAACATTTTGATTTCTGCGTCTAGTTGTTTGGCTTTTGGATTGGTGGTAGATAAATGCACTAATGCACTTTGCAACTCTTCCAATTCTGGATGTTCGGGAGGCTCTAGTTTTTCCAGCTTTTGACGGCGTTTGGCAAAGATAGAGTCGCTCAACACTGGCGTTGAATCAGTAACAGTTAGGGATTTTGGCAAAGGTACAAAATTGCCGCTGGGATGCACTGGCATTTCCAGCGGCTGAGGTAGCAAATAAACCCGCAGGTAAGCTACAAAAATAAAAGGACGCTGCTGGAGAATTTGCTGTAAGGCCTCTGTTTTCCAGACTGTTAACCGCGACAAATCCTCTAAGGATTCCGGCTCATTCACCATTTGGCACAATTCGCACTTAGCCCAAGCTTTGATCGAAACTTTATTTGAATTTAACTGAGCAAGTGCCTTTTGAGCAACGGGTAAAAAATGCGATCGATAATATTGATCGCAAGGCAGATTACCTGAAATAATACCAGGATAAAGTGCATATTGTTCTCCCGGATTAAACATTCGCCAAACTAGGGCTGCGATAGTTCGCCCTTGGATTAAACCCGTTAAATCTGGGGCCGGCAAACGGATAGCCCTGTCAAGGTTGACTAGCGACATGAGAGTATTTGTGCCAATATGAAGTAAATAGTTTTTGCAGTGTTAATTAAACTCAGTTAGCAAATTGTCAATCGCCTCATCTGTTTCTTCTTCTTCTGATAAATCAGAAAACATAAATTCTTCTGCAGTTACAGGTTCATCTTCAATCATATCGACCGGAACCTCATAAGAGGGATCGCTAAGAATCTCTTTAATTAACGGGTTGCTAACTCCCAGCATTTTATCGGCACCTTTCTGGGCAATAAATTGGAAAATTTCCTCTTCACTCACCCTATAGTCTACTTCCCGCTTCTTATGAACAGCCCGAATAGCTATCAGCGGTCTGATTTCCTCTTCTTTCAGTGGCACAAATTCACCGCCTTTTTGTCTAATTAGCGGTTCAAGATAGGTTGTCTCTAAGTATGTACTAATTTTTTTGGTGGTGGAACGAACCAAGCAACCGCGAGTCATACCAAAGGTTTCATAGTCATTTAATCTTTTTAATCCAGCGCCCAAGGCTTTGCCACCAGCATACTGAAGCACTGCCACTCCGATACTGATATCTTTGCCGTTTTCCTTCCCAATAACCTTAAAATTGATGTAATCATTTTTGCCTCCTTTTCGCGTGACTTTCTCTGTAACTTGTTGAACGCTTACCCTTTCCACTATTTGGCCAATCAAGGTCTGGAAGCCGAATAAAAGAGCATCAGCAAGCAGGTAGGTCTGTTCTAAATAATCTCCAAGGTCTTCATCTAACTCTTTGGTAAAAGCAATTTCAACGGGATCTAAAAGTTCTTTTTCCTTTGACTCTTCCCTCTCAGTCAGAATAGGAGGATGACAGTTATCTTGACACCATTTCAAAACCTGTCGGATAGTTTCTCTTCCCTCACCAATCTCGCTGAGTTGGCTTTCTGTAAATGGATACACAGGAGTAGGAGGAACTAAATTTCGCAGTTCGTAATACTTTTTTAACCAACAACCAACTAAATCAATAATAGATTCCCGATTCATGTACTTTAAGTCAATTGGATTTCCATGAGTCGAAACCTTATTGTACACCCCACCGGGTAGCTGCTTAATTTTATTGCTCCATGAATCGGGCATCATGACGCTCAGAATCACACCCCGACTGAGATTTTGCAATAAATCTTTTATGAGTCCAGCAACGATTTGGCTGATATGCAAACCGCTAATATCATCGTATGCCTCACTCGCGTCTAACTCATCAAAACAAATGACAAGCTGGTTATACTCGCTAATCAAATCTAACATTTGCAAAACTGCATCAAAAGATTGTCGCTGGCTGGGTAATTCCAGTTCATTGGATTTGTAGTTAGCTAATTCTTGACCTTCTAACCATTTTATTGCATAAAGTGATTCCTCATCTGATAGGGTCCAAAATATTGCTTTGACAATATCAGGGTCGCTAACTTTTTTAGCTTTTATAAATGCTTTTGTCAGATCTTTTACCCATTTATTGACTTGTTTTGAACTACCTTTTTCAAATTTTTTTACTAGCTCTTGAGAAGAAAAAACTTTAGCCTCTGCTTTAGCAGCTTTTAAGCCATGATTAACCATTGCTGTAGCTAGTTCTTGCCACTGTGTCACGCCTTGCCAGCCAATCTTTCCCAAACTTTCAGCTAAAATTCGCTGAAATTCTTGCTTGATTAGTCGCAGATCGCCATATTTGTTGGCGTACACAAACAATCCTCCGCCTTGAGATTGCAATCGATGGCGAATGCGACTAATAATGTGGGTTTTACCTGTTCCGTCTTGAGCTGTTATAGCAATAGAAGTTGTTGAGTATTGACGTTTATGAATGCACTCTAATGCTTGAAATACTGCATCAGAAGCATGGGAATTTATAGATTCAACATCAAAGAATTCTTTGCCCCAAACATCACCAGCATTAAGATAAGGATGTTTAGCAAATGGGTTTAGATCGAGGAGAGCAGCATGAATTTCTTCAAGTGAGGAAACAGGAGAGTTAGTCATGGTAATGTGTGTGAGGTAAAGAACTAAAAAAGTATTGAAGTCAATTTGCGGAACTTGTGCGTTTGGCGTAGTAGCGCATTCCGCCAAGTTTAGTCTTGATAGAATCTTCTGTCTTATCGAGCGTGATGTCTGTCATCTCACCACCTATAAGCTGAAAAATATCATTAGCCTGCATTTCCAACAGCCACTCATTGAACTCCGATCGCCCTACCCTTTCCCCGATCGCCCGACGCATCCGATAAATCGGCACTAAATCGTCTAAGTTATAATCCCGGTTCAAGCTGTCATATACATCGATCGCCACAGCCTTAAAATCGTCATAGGATGCGATCGTCCCTACATCCGCCTTCCCCTTCTCAACCCCAACACTCGCCGCACCATCCTGATGGCGAATCCACTTCAACAAAGAATTTCCCAGCCGAGTACCAATTTGAGAACCATCAAACTCAAACAAAGAATCCCGACTTTTCAGCCCCTGCGCTAAAACTTCTTTCCCTTTCGCCGTCAATTCCACCAGCGTCACCCGATTTACTAGCGAATACTCGATCGCCCCGGTTGCCTGCAACTCACCGAGCACTCCCAGATATCTCTGACTCGTCTCATTAGTCCGCACAATCCGCTTAGTCAACTCCCCCTTTTTCACCTTCATCTTCCCGCCGCTCAAATCCCACAAATTCAGCAGTACCCGCACTTTCGCCTTCGCATCCCACACCGCTTGCTCTTCCGGTGTCAAAGTGTTAGGCACCGCAATTTCATCTTTCTCAGACATATCTATACCTTTAAATACTTGTTTTTACTCTCAAATTTTACCAGAAACCTTGCTGGGAAACATTTAAACTTTTCCGCACAATCCCTACCGACGCTGGACACAACTTATGCAAATTTCATTTAAAAATAATTCGGATTGACTAAAATGCGATCCTTTGATAAAATAGCGAATCAAACGAGCGATCGCACTTCAAATTTTCCGCAGTAAATGCGATCGAAACCATTTTAAGCACAGCCCGCTACACTCTAGCAACCTCAACAAATGTAGCGATCCCAACCGCAGCTAACAACCAGCAAACCAGCGTAACTGCGACTTTAGTTCAATGCTGGATTCAGCCTTTAGAAAGACGAATTCAACCTAAACATCTTGTTACATTGCAATGGCAATCAAAACATTGAACAAGATTTTACCCATGAAAAATATTCCCGACCAAATTTCCGACATCAAAGAAAAACTTCCCGACCTTACTCCCACCCCTCCTGGTTTAAAAGCTCAAGCATCTAGCCACGACCTCAAAGCCCGTTTAGATTGGGGCGAACCCGGACTCACAATCATCGACGCCCGTGACTTTGAAAGCTTCACCAAAAGCCACATTACCGGCGCCGTAATGATGCCAATGGACGAATTAGTCGGTAGAGCACAATCGAGTTTAGAACCCATCCGCGATATCTACATCTACGGCGAAAACGACCAACAAACCGCCGAAGCAGCCAATCTTCTCCGCGCAGCAGGCTTTCAAAAAGTAGCCGAACTAAAAGGCGGAATTCCTGCTTGGAAAGCCATCGACGGCCCCGTGGACGGCGCTGTCGAACACGATACTCCTGGCCCCGATGCCTACAACGTTTTCTCTCGCTTGCAACACCACGCCGAAGCTCAGAAAATCCACAAATAACCTCAGATTGGCGGCAGGATTCGCCCATAAAATCTGACACTTAATAAACCCGGTATCGCAAAAGTTACCGGGTTTTTCTATCAAAAATTATACCAAATCCGTCTTAAATTTTAGTAGTCTCTTACAGAGAGAGTTCGTTTGTCTAGTAGCGGTTTCAACAGCAGATTTTTAATACCAACTCTCAAAACTCATGCAACAGTATCTGTAGGGTGCGTCGCCCTCAAAAATCTTAAATAATATCCACAATCTTTGAGCGACGCACCTTACACAATATTTCAGCAAACAAACCCACACTCATTATTGTTGCAAGACGAGGCGATAATTAGTATAACTTTCTGCCATCCAAATATGCCTTAACTTCCCCAAACATTAGGCGGTTTGCATCAAAAGTAATCCGTTTAACAGCCTCCTCAAAAGAAAGCCAAGCAGAATTTTGAACTTCCTCCTCTTGCAAAACAACTTCCATCGAATTGACAAAACCTAAAAAATAAGTCACAGTCTTTTCAATGGGCTCCCCATCCTTAACAAAAGAATAGTGTTCCGTAAAACTCGGCTCATCCAGCATTTCAAAATCCGATATACCAGTTTCCTCCTCAAATTCCCGTCTTGCCGTTTCCGCTGGAGATTCCCCCGGATTCGCGTGACCTTTCGGAAACGCCCAATGTCCCGCTTGATGTTGAATCAACAAAAACAAAGCATCAGCTTCCTTGCCAAAAATCGGCACAATCCCAAAACATTCATCTTTCATGTTTCTGATATTTCCTATTAATTATCGTGTTCTTATAGTCTCGCGAAGGCGGACTTTGTTTGTGTAGACGCGATTTCCAATCGCCGGGAATTTGTGGTTTCAACTAAAATTCCCACCCCAAGCGAGTCTGCTGTTCATAAACCCGCTTCAAAGTATTAACATCCCTCGCGGAAATAGGCGGCGGATTTCTCACCTGAGAAAAATAAAGCACATCAGTTTCCATCAAACTGTGGCCCCAAATTCCCAAAGCGTGGCCCAACTCGTGCCGCGCCGTCGCCGGAATATACTTCCCCACTTGATTCGGATTCAAATAAACCGAAAACCGATGAGATAACACAGTTTTATCCCCATCCCGACGGGCGTATAACTCATAGGTAGCCTCTCCAGAGCGCGATCGCAAAACCCCTTGACGCAAAGGCGGAGCCCGACGTAAAATCCTAATATCAGCCACCTCCGAACTATCCACCACTTCCAAAGGCAAATACACCCCCCATTCCCGTACCACATCCAACACAGCCGCCACCCATGCTTCAGACTTATTAGCATCAACTGGACGCTCAACATAAACCTGAATCGGAAACTTAGACCACAACAAATGACCGAATTGCGGTTGCTTAACCTGGTCAAAATAATCACCACTATCCGTGGAATCTTGCCAATTGGCCAGCGTTGGTGGCAAAGGATGAACCTGTGGATTCGGCAAACTATTAGGGAGAGAAGAAACAGTCGCCGCCGGAGTATTAACCTGACTAAAAATTATCAGGCTAAAACAACATAAAGCCAATCCCAAACCAGCCAGTAATCGAGGTTTTACTGTCACTTTCCCCAACCGCATTTTTCTGACTGCACTTAAATTTCATTTTTAGGGCGGGCTAGAAGCCCAACCCCTACTCCCCACAATAATTTATCAGAAAATTGGGTTTAAAACCCCGTCCTTCTAGGACGGCTTTAATTTCTTAAATCCATTCCTAAAAATCCATAAATTTCTTGTATTTGTGCTAGACTAGAACAGTCAAGGTTAAACTCCTTTGCCCGAAGTGAAACGGAGACACACTTTTAGGCATAAATTGTTGGACCGAGAGCAGCGAAAACTCTTAAAACAGCTAGAGGATCGACGCATTCTCTTTACCAGAAAAAAAATAATTTAGTTCATTTGTTAAGTAGGGTAGGGCATACCCGAACTCTAGGTTCGTATCCTAGTACGCTTTTGGAGATAGACCCTCTGGGGTTGCTGTGAATTAGGCTCGTCAATTGGTGTAATTGCACGGTTGAAAAGTTTAAAGATTGCCGAAAGGACATAGCGCTTAAAGGTCAGTCGATGAATTAAGAATCCCTACGCCTTTAGGCTAGGGAGTGTCAATTATGTGGCACGGGCGTCTCGCCCGTGAGCTAATGTGGCACGGGCGTCTCGCCCGTGAGCTAATGTGGCACGGGCGTCTCGCCCGTGAGCTAATGTGGCACGGGCGTCTCGCCCGTGAACTCATGTGGCACGGGCGTCTCGCCCGTGAACTAATGTGGTTAAAAATCCAAATCTTATAACTTAGGCGCCAACCAACCAGCACTCAAAATCACAGTCAAACCCATAAAAACAATAGACAGACCCCAAGTAATCCGGTTCAGACTTGTTTCTGCACTCTTGGCGCTGGTAAACAATTGAGCTTGTCCGCCAATCCCTCCAATACCATCGCCTTTAGGACTGTGCAGCAACACAAAAATCACCAGTCCTAAAGCAGACAAAGACCAGATAACTTGTAACACAGAAACAATATTCATAATGTGGGGTAATGGGTAATTAGTAATCGGTAATTTATTATCATATCAAATTCAGTCGATCGCACACAAACTCGGTTAGGGACACGGCGCCGTGTCCCCACCTTTAGCGAGATTTCACCGAGCCCTACTACAATCGGACTCGCACCGGAGTGCGATTGGCACGAACTTCAAACTCAGCCGATCGTATCATAGAGCGTCCCGTCATCTCCGGGGGCTGAGGCAACCTCAACAGCTCCAGAATCGTCGGCGCAATATCCGCCAAACAACCATCCGCCCTCAGAGGAACATCCGTTCCGTGACCCGGAATCTTCCGACCTTCACCTTCTACCAGAATAAACGGCACCGGGTTAGTAGTGTGAGCCGTCCAGGGATTCCCGTCCTCGTCAAACATCTGCTCAGCATTTCCGTGGTCAGCAATAATAATTGCCGTACCTCCAGCTTTACTAATAGCGCTCAACAGCCGCCCCAAACATTTATCCACAGTTTCGATCGCAACTATCGTCGCATCCATCATCCCCGTATGACCAACCATATCCGGGTTAGCGTAGTTAATCACCATAAACGAATAGATGCCTCTTTCCAAAGCCGTCACCACCCCATCCGTCACCAACTCCGCCGACATCTGGGGTGCCTCATCGTAAGTCCCCACCATCGGACTCTGCACCAACTCCCGGTGTTCCCCGATAAAAGGCTCTTCCAGACCCCCATTAAAAAAATAAGTCACATGAGCGTACTTTTCAGTTTCCGCCGTCCGCAACTGCTGCAAACCGTGCTTAGAAATCACCTCGCCCAGAATATTGTTCAAATTCTGCGGTTCAAAAGCCACCATTACCGAGGACAACTTCGGGTCGTACTGAGTAAAACTCGCAAACGTCAGCGGCTCAATTAACTGCCGTTCAAACCCCTTAAAATCGGGAGATACAAAAGCCTGAGTCAATTCTCTAGCCCTGTCCGGGCGAAAATTGAAGAAAATTAGCCCATCCCCGGATGCCACGGCTCCCCGCGCAATTCGAGTCGGAACTGCAAACTCGTCGGTCACTCCTTCAGAATAGGAGGCCTGCAACACATCAACAGCCGATCGACCGTCAGGCGCGCCCTCAGTCGTCATCACCTCGTAAGCGCGCTGCACCCGATCCCAGCGCTTGTCCCTGTCCATAGCGTAGTAGCGGCCGCTGATGGTCGCAATCCGACCGACCCCTACCTCTGCGATATAACTTTCAATCTTGCCTAGAGCTTCGACACCCTCTTTCGGAGTTGTATCACGGCCGTCTGTAATCGCGTGAATGCAAACCTCAGAAATTCCCTGTGCCTTTGCTAATTGCAGCAAACCCTTAATATGACTGAGATGGGAATGAACCCCACCTTCAGAACAAAGACCAGTCAGGTGCAACTTGCCGCCCGTGGCCCGGACTTTCTCGCAAAGCCCAACCAGCGCGCGGTTGTCCAGCAAAGAACCATCTTCCACGGCATCCGAGATCCGCACCAACTCTTGAGGAACCACGCGGCCCGCGCCCAGATTCAAGTGACCAACCTCTGAGTTACCCATTTGCCCGTCTGGCAGCCCTACCGCCCGGCCCGATGTTTTAATCAGAGTTCTGGGATAAGCGGCCCAGAGACTGTCCATCACGGGTGTTTTCGCAGCGGCGATCGCATTTCCGTCTTGTTCTTCACGATAACCCCAGCCGTCTAGAATAATCAGCACTACAGGAGATACAGACGCTTGTGCCATGTGAATACCTTATTTACAATAATTAATTTCTCGATCGTCATGATTTCCGATTTTGCGGAACATCTTCCGCTCATCAGTTTACATATTTTCTAGGCTCCGGCTGAACACAGCCCACCAAATTTCCCTTAGCCACAGCATTGTGGGAACTAATTTCGACCTGCTTTGGGAATTGTTTAATTGATTGCCTTGCCCTGTACTGTAAATGCACAGTCGGAGACAGTTACCGATCTCACCAACAGCGACCCTGCTTTTGCCGCCGCATTTTCACCAATTGTTCAACGGTAGGTTGCTATTGAAACACTAAGAAGAATACCACAGATGGCGCACTTTTACTACTGCCTCAAGGAAGAGATTAAACAGCTTTGACTGGGCTGCGAATAACTTTAAACGAGTTGAGCAAAAATCCGTTTCCGAATCGGCTCACTTTCAGCGGACATAAAATTCTACAACATCTTTTTTAATTTTGACATCGTAATTGCCAAAGAAATCGTGACCGAGCAGACCTATTGGCATTTGTTTGGCGATCGCCACTTCGACATTTTGGCTCACAGCACCGCCAACCCGAATCGATCGCACTAGACCGATCGGGAACTCGACAACGCTACCGTCAGCGATCCCCGCTCTGATTGTACGCACCGGCCTCACTCCCAGTGCAGTAGCCATCCGCTGAGAAATCAAAGTGCCACTCGCCCCGGTATCGAGAATCATTTCAAAAGTCTTGTTGCCGTTAAATACCACATCAATCACCGGCGTCCCACCAGCGCGACGCTTGATTTTAGCTTGAAATACCTGTGGATTCCCCGGTGGCTTAGCCGGTTGATTTGCTGGGGGTTTGGCACCACGATTTGACGGGTTCCAAAACTGAGAGTACAATTTGCCAGTTGTGAATCCCGATCCCGTTATAGTGCGATTCCCTACCCTTCGGGAACCCCTACGGGGAACGGGATAGCTCCGCCGCGCGTGCTGCTGGGAACTAACATCGGGCACCAATGTCATCACCTGAGTTTCTGGCTGATGTGAATGAGAATGCACCTCGCCACCCCCCACAGATCCCAGACCAACCACAACGCTCGCACAAACCAAGCCCGATCGCCAAATCCGCTTGAGAATCACTTTTGCCATGATCTAAATACCTTAATTGATTCAATGATGTCGAACAACGACCGCCACTGATATCCTAACCCGCTCCCAAAAACCAATCGCCCGATCGCCCGATCAGATCATCAGGAAAACTTGGCAATTTTCAAGCGATCGCATAACATCGAACACAGATAAACTGATAAACGGCAACAGGCTGTAATTGCAGAGCCTTGTTGGATATCTTGAAATTAAGCATTTAGGGGCGATCGGCAATGCACAAACTTTTATATTTTGCAACTATAGGACTACTAGCTTTCTCGATCGGAGGATGCGGTGGCGACGAGGCCAGCAACACAGCCAGCCCCAGCCCCAGCCCTAGTGCAGCCTCTCCATCTCCGACAGCCTCTGCCAGCCCCACCCCAGCAACTCAGACTTTCCCGTCTCCAATAGTAGCCGCCCAACCTCCAGGGTTAATTCGATCGACCAACCCAGACGAACGAGCAAGACAGGCTCAAACAGGAATCGGCGACAACAAAAACAGGAATCCAACGCTTCCCCTTGAGCCGGTGCCACAAGGCCCTGTGACAGCCAATCCTTCTCAGCTAGACCCCTTTGGGCCGCTGCCACCGATCACAGTTCAAAACCCTCCCGGAGTTGGCGATGTCCCGGGCGGAGTCCCAGCAGGGCCGATGACAGCCAATCCCTTGCCCAAACTGCCGCAGCGACAGGTGGCCATGATACCTAAACTGCCAGAACTATCCCGCCCAGTCCAAATTGGAGGAACTAAGCTCAGAGGCCCTGCCGCTCCCCAAATCAATCTCAGCCCCACAGCAAGAGGCGTTGTCAGCGAATTTAGGACGCTTCAGGCTTTGCTCGATGACACCACACAAAACTCTGAGTACGGTACTGATGTGCGTAAATTAGTCGAGACTATTTACGGAGTACCAGGAAGGAATTTTGGTGTTACCAGACGAGAGTTACTACTAACTAACCGACCATTCTTCAGAAGAATAGAAAAGGCCCTGGGTGAATATGTGACAGCCTCAAACTTGTGGGATCTTTACGGAGATCAATCGCCTGCTGATGCTCTCCGGTGTTCCATCGTTCCCGAAATTGCCGAGGCAATTGAGGTATATCGACCGCCGACAGTAAGAAGGGGGGAACTTTCCTGTGTGACGCGAGCAAATTTGCTGCAAGCAGTTTGGCGGCAGGGCAAGAACAGACTTGATGCAGCCCTCCGCGATCAAGACTATGAGGCGCGAACTATCGCAAAAGCGCCTCTTCTGCCAGTTCTATCGGCAAGCCCGACAAATCGTCAGCCACCAGGCGAGACGGCCCTGGGTCGGCAATTAGCTTCGTTGCCAGAAGTGCCTGGGCTAAACCCCCCGCCAGTAGGGCGTCGCCCAGCGGGAGCTCCGTTCATAGCAGCGGGCCCCGGAGATCCTTCTCTGCCGGGAGGCGAAGGCGCGCAAGTTGGCTCCCCGCGCCAAGTTCCGGGACTCAATGCGCCTCAATTGGGCAGTCGCCCCGGACAGCCGGGTTTTCCCGGAGGCGAAGGCGCGCAAATAGGCTCGCCGCGCCAAGTTCCGGGGCTGAATACGCCTCAATTGGGCAGTCGCCCCGGACAGCCAGGCCTGCCGGGAGGCGATGGAGCACAAATTGGCTTACCGCGCCAAGTTCCGGGGCTGAATACGCCTCAAGTGGGCAGCCGCCCAATTTCAACACCAACTACCGGTAGGAATCCGCGCCGTCCAGCACCCCCGCGCCCGCCCCAGCCAATTGCAGCTAGACCCATAGGAGTACCGGATCTGCCGGAACTGCCAGTAGACAAGCGCCCGCCCCAGTGGAGAGACCCCAATCCCCCACCTCCTCCGCAGATACCAACAGTTGCGCCACCGCCGCCACCGCCTTCTACTGACCTCGCTACAGGCACTGAAGTCAGTGGCGTGGTAAAAGTCGGGAACGAGACGCAAGTGATTGTCAAAGTACCGAATGAACCAACCAGCCGATATGTCAAAGTCGGCCAGCGGTTGTCTAACGGGCAAGTTTTGGTGAAGCGGGTGGATATCAAGCCCGGAGCCGATCCAGTCGTGATTCTAGAGGAAAACGGCGTTGAGGTAGCCAAAGGTGTTGGCGAAAAACCCGCCACTCGCCAACAACCCGCCAATACAGTTATTAGCCGTCGGCCAAATCCGAATAGCTCAACGCGGCGCTGAAAATTGACATTAAAGCATGAAAAATGCTAAGGGCAAAAACTCTAATTTTTGCCCTTAGCGTTTATGGCTGATCTCGAATCTGAAGGTAAAATTAATATAGAGTGAGTTAGTCGCTTCTGGGAAGAAACATTAGGGATTAAAAAATAGAAGACTTTTCAGCGAGTCTTAGCTTCTATAAAATCCCTATTAGTAATGGAAGTCAAAGGAGATTTCTCATGCTCGGTTCAATTCAAAAATTAGGGATGGTGATATTAGTTGCTTCTTGTATCGGCAGCGCCACTAATCTCTTGAATCCCCAGCCATTAATGGCTCAGCCAACACCTGATCCAAAAAAACCAGATGAAGAAAAACGCTCTCCCTTCTGCCAAGGCAGCCTTCCTACGGGAAGAGTGAAATGCAATTACGAGGGAGGCGATAACTACGAGGGAAATTTCGTCAACGGCCTCCCCGATGGCAGTGGAGTCTACGTGTACGCTAATGGCGATCGCTACGAAGGACAATTTCGGAATGGAGTGCCGGATGGTAGAGGGACTTTCATTTTTAAAGATGATGCCCGCTACACAGGCGTGTTCCAAGACGGCACGATGAGGTCTGGGACGGTGGTTTTTCCCAACGGCGAGCGCTACGTCGGAGAGTTCGCAGTCGTCAGGAACGTTCAGACTGATGTTATTAGCAGCCAACCAGCAGGGCGGGGTCAATTTTTTTACGAGAATGGCGATCGCTACGAAGGACAATTCTTTGCAGGTTCGCCCTTTGGCCCAGGGGTATTAGTACGCAAAGACGGCACTCGCTGTTCCGGCAGATTTTTTAATCAAGAACTAGATGCTAGTGTCACCTGCACTTTCCCCAACGGTACGCGCTATGAAGGAGAATTGCGAAAGGGACTGCCTCACGGTGTCGGGACGATGATCGATGCTAGCGGCAGGCGCTTTCCGGGGGTATTTCGCAACGGCAAACCCGGAGTTTCCTAAAGGATAAATTCAGTTTTTCAGGCCACTGTTGACAAGAAATCGGACAAAAGACAAATGACGAAGGAAAATAATATCCAGAAGCGTATAGGAGAGACTTTGTTAATGATTTCCCGTTTTAAAACCAGTGGAATCGCTCTATTAGTTACATCAGTGTTGGGAATTGGTAGTTACGCGACTTATCCCTTGCCATCAATGGCGCAAGGAACAGGAGCTAAAACTGGTCGCTGCGTGCCAGCTATCCCTACAGGTAGAGTTAGGTGCGATTACGACGATGGCGATAGCTACATCGGACAGTTCGTTAACGGTTTGCCCAGTGGCACGGGGGTATACGTATATGCCAACGGCGATCGCTATGAGGGGCAGTTCCGTCTCGGTCAGCCAAACGGTCGAGGACAATTTATATTTAACGACGACGCCCGCGTCGAGGGCATATTCCGAGATGGCAAAGTGAGTTCCGGGACAGCTATTTTTACTAATGGCGATCGCTATATAGGGCCGTTTTCTCTGGATTGGAAAGTGGGTACGCCGACTGGACAGGGGCAATTCATTTTTGCTAACGGCGATCGCTTTGTCGGTCAATTTTTAGGGGGCAAGCCTTTAGGTGCGGGAGTCTTCACCCGCGCGGACGGTACCCGGTGTTCGGGACAGTTCTTTAATGAAGAACTTGATGCTAGGGGTAGCTGCGCGTTTTCTAACGGTATCCGCTATCAGGGAGAGTTCCGCAAGGGATTGCCTCACGGCAAAGGCACAATTATCGATACCAGTGGCCGGCGGTTTCCGGGAGTGTTCCGCGACGGCCAGCGGCTCGAACGATAAACTGGGAATAAGTGCGAACTATTAGTAAGGGCAGGTTGAGGGCTAATATTTTTTGCACAAAACCTGCCCTTGCTAGGTTTTAAAGTCAAAACTATTGATAATGTATGATCGGCTTTTTCTCAACCGAATTGCTAATCTTAAATATCCACTTAATGGAGTTAATGGAGGCGTTTTGATATGACAACTACTGCTTCTGCTTCCAGCCGCACCGGCCAGTTTCCCTTCGACTTTGCCCCGCAGCGGACTCAAGATGCTGATTTGTTGCGACAACTCAATTTTGTGCCCGGTTTGAAGGAAGTTTTGACTTTGCGACAAGTTCATGCTTTGGAACACGCTACTGTTTGGGTACTAAGTCAATCGTTTGGTGCGACGACAGCAAGAACCGATAATGAGTTATTGGGCGGAATGTCCACAGACCAAGGGTTTTATCTTTATGGTCACGTTAACATTGCACAGTTGCGTCAGGCAGTGCGCGAGGCTTTGCAGCGGATTGCCAGCGGAGAGTGGGATTTAGCTGTACATCCCCGCTGTGGCACGAATTTGTCGGTGGCAATGCTGCTGACTGCTGGACTTGCTGTTGGCATTAATTTAGCCCTGCCTCGCGGGCCCATTCTGCAACTTTTAGGTTTGGGTGCAGCGGCGGCGGCGGCGGCTCAATTAGCTCCAGATGTAGGATCTCTAGCTCAGCGGTACGTCACAACTGCTATTCCGTTTAATTTGAGTGTTGTTGATATTACTGTAAGTCACGACTTCTGGGGACGCGAAGCTCATTTTGTGCGGGTGCGTTGGGTTGAATAGTTGCACAGTACCAAGCCCACCTCAAACAACAGAATACCCTGATCTCCGACTTTTTTAAGAATTCGGGGATCTGACAGAAAGGGAGCATCTCATATTTGTAAAAACACTTCTTCTTCCTGCTTCCTTCTTCCTCTTTCTTCCTGACTCCTGACTCCTGGCTCCTTCCAATTTCTAGATTGGCTGCTTTCATTGAGATGCTCCAGACAGAAAGCTCCTAAATGCGATCGGCATCTACTCCTAATTCTCGCAACCTGGCCGCCAATCTTTCCGCCCGTTGGCCCTGCTCATCAGCCCGTTGGCGCTCCACCGCAGCTTGCTGCTCAAGTTCCTGGAACCGAGCTTGTTCTGCTTTAATCAACCCTTCAACTAATGGCGGAGACAGTATTTCATTCACTGATAATGTCAGATTGGGAAATACTACAGATACCATTTGTTGCCCCGGCACAAAATCGGTTTGTGTATAGATGTCTTCACCTTCAGGAAAAGCTAAAACTCGCACCAGTTCTTTGTTAGGTGTAGGGTCAACAATTACATATTCAGGTACGTTAGCTAGTTCGTACTCAGCTCGTTTAATCACATAATCGGCGCGCCGATTTTGACTCACTACTTCTATGACTAACAGGGGCTTTTCCTCAAAATCGAGGATACCAGAACCTGGTCTAGCAGCAGCTTGTTCCAAAAGACTT
Source organism: Microcoleus sp. B5-D4 (assembly GCF_036705145.1). Taxonomy (NCBI): domain Bacteria; kingdom Bacillati; phylum Cyanobacteriota; class Cyanophyceae; order Oscillatoriales; family Microcoleaceae; genus Microcoleus; species Microcoleus sp. B5-D4. Next base: position 150,071 of record NZ_JAUBTV010000007.1, read on the forward strand.
TGAGTGCAAACAACTACATCAGGAATCCGAGAGGTATCTTCTTCTGTTCTTACTCCCAGACCTGTTTTTGCTACTAAGTCAAGATTGTGTTCAGCTAGGTAACGCTGCAATTTGTAAACTAAGTATTCGCAAATTTTGATATGTAAAACTGTTGCGGTTGGCATCGGAATTAATTTGCCTTTGTACAGTTCATATTGTAGATCGGAATCAGTTTGATAAAATCGGTATTCTTCAAAGGTCAAGGTGGGTGAAGTATCAATTTGCTTTGATTCAACAACTGGCACTACAGATTGAGACATATCTTTTCACCGATGTCGATATAATTCTATTATATTCAATCTGCCTCGATCTGGGTGCATTTGCGGTTAAATATTCCCAATTTATCGATCGCACTCGCCAGCAGAATTGTCAGAGAATAGTTGAATAGTGTAAAATCAACTTTGCGATCGCCCCGACAACTCGACCTCACCCTTCCTTACACCATCCGAGTTCCTATGTCAATCAAAAAGATTCTTTCCATAGCTCTGTTAATTTTTATCCCCATTTCCATCGCCGCTGAGTATTTGCACTGGGGCTCCCTCGCAGTTTTCATCACATCCGCTTTAGGCATTATACCTCTGGCGATTTGGTTGAGCACAGCAACAGAAGAAGTGGCGATCGTTACAGGCCCCTCCATAGGCGGCTTATTAAATGCAGTCTTTGGCAATGCTACGGAATTAATTATTGCCATAGTTGCCCTGAAAGCTGGCTTAATTGACATTGTGAAAGCCAGCATAACCGGTACAATTATCAGCAACTTGCTCTTAGTAATGGGATTTTCCATGCTGTTAGGAGGAATCCGCTACAAAGAACAGGAATTTAAGCCAATAATCGCGCGGGTGAACGGTTCCACAATGACTCTAGCAGTGATTGCCATCCTGCTGCCGACAATGGTAATTTACACCTCCAATGGAGTCGAACCCGCAGCCATTCAGAATCTTTCCTTAATAACTGCGATCGTCCTAATTGCAGTTTACGCTCTAACTCTGCTATTTTCCTTAAAAACTCACAGCTATCTTTACGAAGTCGGCTTACTAGAACTAGAGTCAGAAAATTCTCAAAATACCAAAGAGGAATCTACTACGCACAAACCGAATTTGTGGCTGTGGATAGGAGTGCTAGTTGCCTCAACTGTTGCCGTTGCTTTTGAATCAGAAATTTTCGTGGGTGTTGTCGAAGAAACTACCAAAGGATTGGGATTGACGCCACTGTTTACAGGGGTAATTCTGTTGCCGATTGTTGGCGGCGCGGCCGAGTATGTAACTGCGGTGGGAGTTGCCATGAAAAACAATATGGATTTGTCAGTTTCTGTCGCAATGGGTTCGAGTTTGCTAGTTGCTTTGCTGGTAGCGCCGGTGTTAGTAATTATCGGATTAATAATTCATCAGCCGATGGATTTAAACTTCAATCCGTTTGAAGTAGTTGCAGTTGCCATTGCCGTGACAATTGCTAATCTAATTAGTCTTGACGGGCGATCGAATTGGCTCGAAGGAGTGCTGCTTTTAGCAACATACACCGTTTTAGGAGCCGCATTTTACTTTCACCCGATTACTTGATTTCTCGTGGGACAGGCAAGATGCCTGTTCCACAAAAACTCAATTTTCTTAACTGGTTCCTAGGCTGTGCCTGGGAACCGATGTAAGCGAGGCTCTGCCTCGTTTTTTTTCAGGAAAATTGGAGGCAGAGCCTCCGGATCTGCGTTACCAGGCTCTGCCTGGTAACGAGTAATAACTTATCTTGTTTCTGGTTGGTTATTCCTCTTTGTCTTCTGCCGTTAATTAAGAAAATAATTTTAGGAGAGAAAGTAATTACGGACAGCGACACTGTTGAACAGGAAAACACTCTCGTCTGCAACTTCTTTTTCTGCCTTTACGGTCGCGACAATCAGAAGTATCCCGACATTCTACCTGATCTTGACAAATTTGCTGACGGGGAAAAGTACCTAAGTTTTGTATAGAAACTTCAGCCGTCAGCGAACCCTGTTCTATAACTTGGTCATTTTCTTTAATTTCATAGAGAAACTTATTTTCTCCCTCTAAAACCGAAAAAGTTCTTGTTTTGTGACTGTTACCCAACTTAAATCCAAAATCCTCGGAGAACTCACCTTTATTGTAACCTCGGTCTGTGTAAGGATAGGGGTTAGTTTCCATGCCATCAGTCACATTTTTAATCATTACCCTTCTGTTAGGGCCGGGAGGAGTTTTGCTGGAGACAAATCGAGCGCTTTGCGAATCAGGGGAGAAGACAGTACCGGCACACGGCCCTACATATTCAGTGCGCTTAAATTGAATTAAATTAATATTAAAAGCGTTTTCGTTTTTGACCCTAAATTGTGCTTCGCTACTCTGCTGGGCGCTAACTGTGAAAGCTGCTAGCGTCAAAAAAATTGCCCCCAGAAAAATAGCTAGAAATTTGATTTGTGGCCTCCCCGTAACAAATCTGGCCTGTTCCATCTCTCTCTACCTCTCAGGTGAATAGATAGCATTTTGTTTAGGCGTTATTTTAACTTGAGAGGTGAGGTGTTGTCAAAGTATATCGAATAGGTTTATAGTGAGAACTTGAGTCTTTGATGCTGAGTTTCCAAAGGAAGGGCGGAAGTTATGACTGTGAACTTTTTAGAGTCAGGAATGAAGCCCTCATTACTGAGATGTTGCACTATTGTCAATAAGCCTTTTATGAACGGGCTCTCCGGCCCGTTCCACAAAGAGTGAATTTTCTTGTGGAACAGGCATCTTGCCTGTTCTTGAGAATGGTGCAACATTTCAGGAGTACGAACTTAACTACCAAGTTACTCGATCGCGCCATCTCTCTAAAATCTTGTCCCCAACTCCCTGTACCCGTGCCACATCCTCCAAAGAGGTAAAAGGTTGCTGTTGCCGCGCTGCAATAATTCTCTCGGCTAACTTCGGGCCAACCCCTGGCAAAGTTTCTAATTCTTCCTGAGTCGCGGCATTCAAATTAACTAACTTTTTTCCCGCAGCAATTTGAGGTTTAGCACTCGCAGATTTTGATGCTGCTTGTAGTGAATCGCACTCTTTTTTCTTAGCATCAATTCTCTGTTTGATGCGGGCGGGAATTCCCAAGGTTGCACCTTTGTAAAGCCGATCGAACTCCCGCTCAAAATGGGCCGCAACTGTGGGACTCTCGATCGCCAGCAGCGTCTCGTCATTCCCGTGATTTGCCGCCTCACTCCAGTTGTGAGAACCTGTAAGCACCGTTTTGCCGTCCACAACGCCGAATTTGTGGTGCAGGCGATCGCCCATTGGTAACAGCGGCACTCCCACCGTAGTCAGCGGCTTTCTCCAAGGGCGATTGTCAGTTTCTAACCCGCAATCCTGCATCAAAGTCGCCCCCATCATATCCAACCCTTCACTATAAGAGCGATAAATAAAATTAGAGTCAATTAAAGCGCGCACCGCAACTCCCCGGCTAGCTTCCATTTCCAAAGTATTTGACAACCGCTGAGCCGAAAATACAAACAATGCCAAATCAACCGACTTTTTCGCACTACCCAAATTTCCATTTATCAAACTGTTAACGCTTTTTTCCCAAGGCAAAGTCTGGGAAGTCGGTGAAAATTGCACTGCAACTGTCGAATTCCCTACTCTTACTTTTTGTACTTGACGAAACGGCTTTTTGATGCCAAACTTGCTGTCCGGTTTGCCTTTGGGCCCGTCGCCCCACATGATGTTAAATTCTTGAGTAAACAGTTGCGCTAATTGAGCATTTTCAATTTTCAGCAAATTGTTCGCATTGCCGCGACTTGCGGCTGTCTTGAAATCGCCATGTATATCGCTTGTGGTAAAATTAGCAGAAGTGACGATTACGGTTTTGCCATCAATTACCACAAATTTGTGGTGCATCAAACCGCTGCCTTTACTGCCGTCAGCAGTATCGTCAATTACAGGAATACCCGCATCTTTGACAATTACCAAAGCATCATTTTGCTTGATTTCCTCGGCGCTTAATTTACCGTCTTTATTGCGATCGGCAAGTTGCACAAATTCGCTATAACGATCGCGCTCTCTTTCCGGTAATTTCGCCAACTCCTGGGCTGTAAAATCGCTCCAAGGGCGACTATACATATGTTCGACAATTAATCTCACTTTAATTCCCGATCGCTGTCGATCGGCCAAAACCCTCGCAATACCGGGCAAGCGAAACTCCTGAACCGCAACATCTACCGTCGATCCAGCACTAGCGATCGCCACTGCGATCGAGTTTTCTAAATCATCTCCAGGTCTAGTTTGCTGGCGGTAAGGCTCTGTATAACTCGAAGCGATCGACTGATTGAAGTATACTTGCAACAAGGGGTCTTGAGGCAATGGAGCCAGACTGAGAGGTAAATTCTGCACGTCTTGCTTTGTTTGTCCGCAGCCCGCCAGATTGAGCGCCACCAGCCCAGCACAACAGAAACCGAGTAAATGATAATACAATACAGTCACAAAATTTTAAAAAATATAGAGGTTATTAGCCTTCCCAGAGTTCAAAGCTATTGGATCAAGTAAAGTTACAACCTATTCAATTTATGCAAGGGAATAGATTTTACGTCTTGTAGAACTGCCTCGATGCCGGAAGCATCACTGGTAGGGTAGCAGCATTCAGGGGCGTGGGTCAAACCCGATACCGCTGCTTTATGGCTAAAAGAAAAAGAATTTTTCCGTGCGGTCACAAAGGATATGGTAAAGCGTGCCATCGCTGCACGCAAGAGTTGGTGGCGCAGCAGCAGTACGTTGAAGTGCTGACACAAAAACAAACCAAAAAACAAGAGAGGGAAGCATCATTTGCTAGAGATATCATCGATCTCAGAGGTCTGCCCGACCACGTAGTCACTAAAGCCCGGGCAATTATAGCAGCTTTGGGCGAAAATAAGAATTACAGAGATTTCGGCGGCAAACGCCTGCGTCACAACCGTTTAATAATCAGTATTCCTGTAACTCGCAACTACAGAATGCTTTGTGAAGATTGCGGCACTTTCTTAACTCCCCAAAAAGTTTTGTCGCACGAAGACTACAACGTCTGCAAACCAGGAAGTTAGTTATCAGTCATTAGTCATTAGTCATTAGTCATTAGTCCTTAGTCCTTAGTCATTAGTTATTTAAAATCATGCAAATTTACCTCGACTATAGCGCCACAACACCCGCACGCCCAGAAGCGATTCAAGCCATGCAAAAAGCCCTGACTCAGCAGTGGGGAAATCCTTCCAGTTTGCACGAGTGGGGACAAAGGGCTGCCACAGCTTTAGAATTAGCAAGAATGCAGGTTGCTAGCTTGATTAACGCGCTACCGGAATCGATGATTTTTACTTCCGGCGGCACTGAAGCGGACAATTTGGCAATAATGGGAATTGCCCGTCTTTATACAAAGCCGCAGCATATTATTATCTCCAGCGTAGAGCACTCCGCAGTAGCAGAACCGGCGCGACAACTCGAACAGTTGGGATGGGAAGTGACGCGGCTACCGGTGGATAAATTCGGGCGCATTCACCCTTTGGATTTGCAAGAGTCGCTGCGATCGAATACAGTGTTAATTTCGATCATTTACGGACAAAGCGAAGTTGGCACGCTGCAACCAATTGAGGCATTAGGACAAATTGCGCGCGATCGCAATATCATGTTTCATACCGATGCAGTTCAAGTTGCCGGCAAGCTGCAAGTTGACGTGCAGAAACTTCCCGTAGACTTGCTTTCGGTTTCCAGTCACAAACTTTACGGGCCACAAGGTGCAGGGGCGCTTTACGTGCGTCCGGGAGTAGAATTAGTGCCAATGTTGGGCGGTGGTGGCCAAGAATTGAAACTGCGTTCGGGGACACAAGCGCTGCCGGCAATCGTCGGTTTTGGGGTGGCGGCGGAGTTAGCATTGCAGGAAATAGATGTGGAAACGCCGAGGTTAATTGCATTGCGCGATCGGCTTTTTGACCGATTATCCCACGTACCTAGTTTAGTACCAACTGGCGATCGATATTATCGTCTGCCGCACCACGTCAGTTTTTGCATTGTTTCTCCCGACGGCGACACAGGGAAAGTGACAGGCAAGACTTTAGTGCGACAGCTAAACTTAGCCGGAATTGGCATTAGTTCTGGTTCTGCTTGTAACAGCGGCAAACTAACTCCGAGTCCGATATTATTGGCAATGGGATATAGTAAAACTATGGCTGTTGGCGGCATTCGCTTGAGTTTGGGACGGGAAACCACAGAAGCGGATATTGATTGGACAGTAATTGCGATCGAGCAAATTTTGGATAGATTAATGCCCAAGGTAGCATTATCTAGACGTTAGCATGAAAATCTGCGGTTAAAATTCCAAATTAACCGGGTGTTTACGATTTTTATCGACTGTAATGAAGTATCTCCCAAAAACCCGGTTTCTGGCCACCCGCGCACAATCAAAATAATCTTTCATACATCCTGTAGGGGCGGGTTCACCAACCATAATTGTCTGAAATCAACAATCTCAAAAACCCGCCCCCACCCAACCAACAATCATCATTTACATTTTGGCGATGCGAGGCAAATTTTAGGTTGACGTGGGTTATAGGTGGTGGCAGGGCTTATATAGATGGTTGCTAATTGTTATATATAATTGGCGAACCCCCCTACAAAATATCGTAAAATCATGGTAAAATAAATCCCGGTGTTATTCACAACTCCCCACAATGGACGAAACCCGCGCCCAAGCCTATTTGCAATTAATTCACACTCTGCTGAATGCCCCCAAAGGAGACGAACCGCAAATATTACAGGATAACTCAGAATTACTCGATCGCGGATTTCTGGAAACTTGCGAGTTAGTAGCATCAACCTTAGCAGAACAAGGAGGGGAAAATGGCGCTAAATTCCTTCGACATCTAGCTAGTTACCTAGCGCAACTCATCGATATGAACGATGACGGAGATAGCAATAACTCGAATAGTGAAAAATTCCAAGAGTATGCAAATTTTTTCCTAGAATTATTGCAAGCAGAACAAGATAGCAACGGGGATATAGCAGTAATTTACCCCATGCTGGAAGAGCGACAACATCTCCTTAATGCCACTTTTGCAGAGACTTTACAGCAAGTGGCGCAGAAGTTAATTACTGGGGAAAACTCAGAAACAATTAGCTCAATTATCGGTCTTATTGAAAATTTGAGTATTCATATTAGTGATTTTCCCAGTGGAAATAGAGCGAATAATATTGAAATTGCGATTACTGGTTATCAAATAGTTTTAAATAATCGCGAACCCGGTAGTGAACAATGGACGCAAACCCAAAATAATCTGGCTACTGCCTACAATAAAAGAGTCAACGGTTCGCGGGCGGAAAATGTGTAACGGCAAAAACCAGGCGGTTGAAACCGCCTCTACACAAACCAAGTCCACCTATGCGGACAAGCGAGATAATTCAAAAGTGTTGAAATCCTCGATCGAGCTTTAATACAATATCAGAATAAATACCGCTGCTATCAGTTAACCAGATATCGGTGCTCTCGGTAGTGATTCCCACAATCGAGGCTCCATTTCCTATTTTTTCTACCAATAAGTGAGCGCTTGTTATTGGCAAAAACAGCACTAACTCGAAGTCTTCGCCGCCGTATAATGCCCAATCTAAAGCTTTTTCGGTTGATACTATTTCGCTGAAAATATCGGGAATTGGTATTTTTGTGCGATCGACTTTTGCGCCAACACCGCTAGCCCGACAAATTTGAATAATCGCATCAGCTAAACCGTCGCTGCTGTCCATTCCGGCGATTGCAATTGGGGATTTAACCCCCCCCGGCCCCCCCTTGCTAAGGGGGGGAGAATTGACCCCCCCCGGCCCCCCCTTGCTAAGGGGGGGAGAATTGACCCCCCCCGGCC
>NZ_JAUBTV010000008.1:0-16913 GCF_036705145.1 Microcoleus sp. B5-D4
CAATCTCCCTGCCTTTCATCCCACCGAAGACACTGGGTACAGTTATAGCGGGGGACAACAGGAGCGAGGAGTTAAAAAAACACGGCATTTTGTGAGTCCCGTTTCAGCATAAAATCTTAAAATATTTTAAAGCTGTCCCTAACAGGCGTCAGTTAATAACTACGGCATCCAAATCATTATGACTATTGGCTACCTCGCCCTCGTTCTCCACGCCCACTTGCCCTTTGTTCGCCACCCCGAAAGCGACTACGTTTTAGAAGAAGAATGGCTGTTTGAGGCGATCGCGGAAACCTATATTCCCCTGCTGCAAGTCTTTGAAGGGCTCAAGCGCGACGGCATCGACTTTAAAATTACCATGAGCATGACGCCGCCCTTGGTGGCAATGCTGCGCGACCCCTTGCTGCAAGACCGCTTCGACGACCACTTGGCTAAACTCGAAGAATTAGCGGATCTCGAAATCGAACACAACAGCGGAAACGGCCACCTCCGCTATTTAGCAGAACATTACGCCGCCCATTTCTCTCAAGTCCGCAACTTTTGGGAAAAGTACGATCGAGATTTAGTCAAAGCCTTCAAAGAACACCAAGACACCAACAACCTCGAAATCATCACCTGCGGTGCCACCCACGGCTACCTACCGCTGATGAAAATGTACCCCGAAGCAGTTTGGGCACAAATTCAAGTAGCTTGCGACAACTACGAAGCAAACTTCGGCCGCCGGCCAAAAGGCATTTGGCTGCCCGAATGCGCCTACTATGAAGGCTTAGAGCGGATGTTAGCCGACGCAGGCCTCCGCTACTTTCTCACAGACGGTCACGGCATCCTCTACGCCCGCCCGCGTCCCCGCTACGGCAGCTACGCCCCAATTTTCACCGAATGCGGAGTCGCAGCCTTCGGCCGGGATCACGAATCCTCGCAGCAGGTTTGGTCTTCCGAAGTCGGCTATCCCGGCGCGGCCGAATACCGCGAATTCTACAAAGATTTGGGTTGGGAAGCTGACTACGATTACATTAAGCCCTACATCATGCCCAACGGCCAGCGGAAAAATACCGGGATTAAATATCACAAAATCACCGGGCGCGGATTGGGTTTAGGCGATAAACAGTTGTACGATCCTTACTGGGCAAGGGAAAAAGCCGCCGAACACGCCAGCAACTTTGCTTTTAACCGGGAACGGCAAGTCGAACACCTGAACGGGATTATGCAGCGTCCGCCGATTATTGTTTCGCCTTACGACGCCGAACTTTTCGGTCACTGGTGGTACGAAGGGCCTTGGTTCTTAGATTACCTGTTCCGCAAGAGTTGGTACGACCAAAATACCTACGAGATGACGCACTTAGCCGATTATTTGCGGGGAAATCGGACTCAGCAAGTGTGCCGCCCGTCTCAGTCTAGCTGGGGTTTCCGGGGTTTCCACGAGTATTGGCTCAACGATACCAATGCTTGGATTTACCCGCACTTGCACAAAGCTGCGGAACGGATGATTGAGTTGGGAAGCATGGAACCTGCGGATGAGTTGCAGTGGCGCGCTTTGAACCAGGCGGCGCGGGAAGTGCTGCTAGCTCAATCTTCTGACTGGGCATTTATCATGCGTACAGGGACGATGGTGCCCTATGCGGTGCGCCGGACTCGATCGCACTTAATGCGCTTTCACAAGCTGTACGATGAAGTGAAAGAAGGGAAAGTTGATTCGGGTTGGTTGGAGAAGGTTGAGGAGATTGATAATATTTTCCCTGAAATTAACTATCGCGTTTATCGATCGCTTTAAGTCTCGTTTCCCCTCCCATCCTGTCCCCCCAGCCCTGCTTAAGGGAGGGACAGGATGTTCATTAAAATTATAGGTGATGGGGCGATCGCCATGAGTGGAATGAGAGGGGCGATATTTGGTTGAGAGTGTGAGTGCGATCGCATTTTTGGTCTGGAAAGGTCGATCGCACTTTATCTCTTTTTCTCCACGCGCAGGCGATCGCACAACACAATGTAGTCAAACAGCATTTTGAGCTGAGGAACGGTTGACAATAAAGAATTACTGGTGAATAATTTCAACTATCTTAGCGATCTCCTCGTTCAACTTCTCAGGTTTCAGCTTACCAGCTTTATAAAGTATAATTTATTGGTCAGCGGTAAACAAGCGATTAGGTCTAATGTTGCTCGTTTGGTTAAGTCCGCCCTCGCTAAAATCACTACTTTCAAGGGTAATAGCATAGCGATCGGCGAGCGTCTGGCTAGTAATCTGACAAAGAATTAGATCGTCTCCTGCCAAAGTTGCTATGACTAAAGCCGGTCGGCGCTTGGCTTGTGTTAAATCTGAAAATGGGAAAGGAACCACTATCACATCACCTTTTACAAATTCTGCCATGCTTCATCCTCCTCTAATCTTAACCAGTCTTTTTGCAAAGAAGATTCACTGAGCAGGCTTGCTTCTAACTTATCTTTATCATACTTGGCTTTGAGGAATTGCAGAAAATCCCAAACTTCTTCTAATATAAATTCTGGAATATTCTCCACTTCTTTAATGAGCAATTCTTTAGCGTTCATGTCATTTACCTATAAAGACATAGTAACTGTTAATCTATAATAGCATCCTTGAGATGAGCAGCGCTCAGTTGTGATCGCTCCCAATCTTCATGACCGACGGACTACCGCAAGCAGCCCGCCAAATTCCGACCGAGAGGTAGATCCATGCAAACTACTAATCTAGAGAAATTATCTGCTGCTGACGCTCAATCCATCCTCGCTTACCTACCCGATCGCATCCGCATCGCCCTCATTACCCGCGCGGCGGCTATTGAGTATTCCATCGAAGCTGTCGTTGGGCGATCGCACTTTATGTCTTTTTCTCAACGCGCAGGCTATCGCTCTTTTTGGCCTGAAAATGGCTATCGCCGATGCCAGCAAATAGCCAGCGAATTAGAAAGAAAGCTGCCAGAATTCACTCAAATAGAAGCGGAACCAAATCGATAAATTTAACTCGCGAAGTTAAAGCAATTGTTAGTTGAAATCAGAACCCCAATATTTGATTGTGCTAAATAATTGCAGCATTTGCCAGGATACAGCAATATTGCTGATATTAATGCGAAAAATTCTTATATCGAAAGTAATCCTAAAATCAAAAGTTTTTCCATTGAAGGCGACAACTGGTGTTTTTGCTGAAGTTCCTGAGTTTGTGATCGCGCAAATATAAAAGCCAAGTTGAAAAATTCTTAAACTACCTGATTGCTACTCAAGATTTGTTCCAGCAGACAACATCCACAATTTGCGGGATGTTGGAAATCGAACAGGTGGAATTGAACCGGAAGAAGAGAGGGAACGTCAGCGCGATCGCGAACAAATGAATTATACAAGCAAAAGGAACAAGATCAGGAAGAGCGCGATCGAGAACAAATGGAAATCGACAGCAATAACGAAGACAAATAAACAAAAAACCGGGTTTCTGATCAAACCCGGCTACTAGGAGTACAAGCGATATTAACACAGCTCAAACCTCAATTGTTTAATAACTTCATCCCCATTTTCACCTTGTCCAAAATCGTCTTTTGCGAGACACAAGTAATCAGACAAAGCTTGCCGCAATTCAAAGTATCGCGGCGGACTTCCTGAGCTTTTTGGCCGTACCAAATCTCGCTGGCGCTGGCGCTTTTCACATTGCCAATCACCGGAAACTCATCGCACAATTTCACATCGCCGCGCGTATCTATCCAGTAATTTCGCAGTCCAACGCGACAAGGACGAGTTGAATCAGGAGCTTTTTCTTCCGCAAAGTGAGGAATCATCAATCGCAACACTTCATCGCTGTTCATAATCGGAGCACCGTTCTTCTTCATTTCAATTAGGCGCTCGATTACCTGTGAAAATTCCTCCATGTCTTCTTTTTCAATCCACAATTCCTCGTATGTTTCTGGCGTCCAGCGGTTGACGGGTTGGAAGTTCACCGTCGTCGCCCCAATTCCCTGAGCCCAGGTGACTATTTCCGGGAGGTGGCGGAAATTGAGTCGGTTCATCGTCGGTTTGACGTTGATCGGAAACAGGACGTTCTGTTTTTCTTGTTCTTCGCGCAGATAACCGATTCCTTTAGAAAGCCGATCGAACAATCCCGGTTGACCTCGCAAATAATCGTGCAGTTCTGCATTCGGCCCGTCAACTGACATATTCACATTAAAAGGACGAGCAGCGACAGTTTTGGCTGCGTTTTCCCTGGTCATGCAATAGCCGTTGGTGGTGACGCCGGCGTGAATGCCATTTTTATTGGCAAAGGCCAGCAAGTCTAGAAAACCTTTTTTAATATAAGGTTCGCCGCCGCTAAAGTTGATTGAAAATTCGCCCACAAATTCTTTGACGCTCAAGAGGGCATTTTGCCATTCTTCGATCGTCATTTCGTCTTTATATTCTTTGAGTCGCCAATACTCGCACTGGCGGCATTTAACATTGCAGCGCTCGTTGACAATCCCGTAAAAAGTGACTGGGCTTGTCACGTCGTATCCTGTATTGATCCGCAGCGATTCGGCCACTGCACTCTTGGTGTGCTTGACGCCCAGTCTCGATAATGTTAAAGCATCCATGTCTTTTTTTCCTTACGTGTTGTTAGCTAGGTCAATTCCTCGATCCCTCTTTTGTGCGTATAATTACGTATTCCTGATTACGTATTCCTTTTGAGTAGGTATGCCCCATCCTAAGTGTTCGGTTTGGCTATGGCTAGATGTTTGTCAAATATTTATAATATTAAAACTTGTAACATATTAGTATTTATAATCAATCGAGCGATATTTTCTGTGAAAAAATGAAGTTGGCTTAAAAATTGCCAAAGTATATGAGCTTAAGATTGACTTTTATTAATAATTGTAATTTGTGTTTAAAATTGGTTAAATAACTTAATACGTGGTCTCAGTAAAACTACTTAAATAAGCGGTATCTATAATTTATTTTTATAGTGAAATGAGCAGCCAGTACAGCAGTTAACTTCACACAAGCTTTACAATATGGGAATTTAAGTATTTACACGGCAAAAAATGGCGACAAACATGGGACGATATTTGCACGTAGTGAAATTGTTCTGGGGTGCGGCGATCTCCGCGGAACTAGAATACCGAATCAACTTTATCCTCGCGGCCATCAGCAGCCTCGGAAATCTTGCGGGCAGCTTGTTTGGGCTGTTTTTGTTCTACCGTACCGGTTACACGTTTTCGGGCTATTCATGGGAAGAGGCTTTAGTTGTACTCGGTATTTTCACGATTTTGCAGGGGTTTTCGTCAACGTTTCTAGCACCTAACCTCAGCCGTATTGTCGATCGAGTGCAGCAAGGTACTCTCGATTTCGTACTCCTCAAACCCATCAGTTCCCAATTCTGGCTATCTGCAAACACAGTTTCGCCTTGGGGAATCCCAGATTTAATCTTGGGCACCGTGTTGCTGCTGTATGCTGCTAACAAATTGGGAGTAGCAATCGGCAACTATTTTTTAACAGCAATACCGCTGTTATTCGGAACTATTACTCTTTACAGTATATGGTTTATGTTAGGGGCAACCAGCATTTGGTTTGTCAAAATTTACAATGTTACCGAAGTTCTCGAAGGATTGTTAGAAGCGGGTAGATTTCCAATGGCAGCTTATCCCGCAGCTTATCGATTTTTCTTCACTTTCGTAGTTCCCGTTGCCTTCTTGACGACTGTGCCTGCAGAAGCCATGCTGGGGAGAGGTGAAATCGTTTGGATCGCAGGGGCGGGAATATTGGCGATCGGACTTTTGTTAGCTTCCCGCTACTTCTGGCAATTTGCACTCCGCTTTTACACCAGCGCTTCCAGCTAGTTAATTAGCTAGGTACACATAAATATCGCGTGGGGGGGCGTGTGCGTGAAACGGTTAACTCGCTTCTACAAAAGTTCCTTGCCTTACCCGCTATTACAAATCTCTACCAAATATTTTTTTCCTATCTACTTATATACTTTAAAAAAATGTAAAATTTAAACATATCCTTAGATAGTTGAAATCTCAACAGTAAATAAACCACGCAAACGAAGGCAAATCAATGAAAAGAAAAAAACTGGGTAACAGTAATTTTACTATCAGCGCGATCGGTCTTGGAGGTATGCCAATGTCCTTAAGCAGCCGGCCGCCCGAAGATCAATCAATTGCGGTAATTCACCGCGCCCTCGATTTGGGTGTCACCCTAATTGACACCGCAGATTCCTACTGCCAAGATGAATCCGACAAACACCACAATGAGCAACTGATTGCCAAAGCTTTGGAACAGTACACCGGAGATACTCGGGCCGTTACTGTCGCCACTAAAGGCGGCTTAATGCGGCCTCAAGGTGCATGGACGCGCAACGGCAATCCCCACCATTTGCGCCAGACAATTCGCGAAAGTTTTGAAGCGTTGGGCGGCCAGAAACCGATCGACCTTTGGCAATATCACTCGCCCGATCCCGCTTATACCATCGAAGCAGCCCTAGCACCCGCAAAAGAAGCAGTAGAAGCCGGAATGATTCGATTTATTGGAGTGTCCAACTTTTCTGTAGAGCAGATCAAACGTGCCCGCGATACAGTAGAAGTTGTCTCCGTGCAGAATCAATATAATCCGTGGCACAGACAGCCGGAATCAGACGGCGTTCTGGAATATTGCGAAACCGAAAAACTGACATTTTTTCCTTGGAGCCCTTTGGGAGGAAGCCGCCGCGTCACCAGCTTGCAAGATATGCCCGCGATCGCCAAATTAGCAGCAGAAAAAAACGTTTCAGTTTACTGTATAGTATTAGCTTGGTTGATGGCTCAATCGCCTTGCGTCGTTCCGATTCCCGGTGCGACCAAAGTATCGAGTATTGAGGACTCTGTGCAGGCGCTCGAAGTTAAATTGACTGACGAGGAATTGCAACAAATTGCCGTAAGTTAAGTATATCAGGGCAAAAAAACAATAGAACAGGCTTTCCGGCCTGTTCCACTAGAACTTTATTGTGGGGTGGGTTGGAAAACCCGCCCTTGAAAGTGAGATTTAATGAGTAAAGTTGACATTTTTTGAGGAATTGAGTTTAATGGAAGCTAATCAAGTGAATGCCGATCGAGACGTAGCAATTGAACATCAAAACGTACCTGTCGCCCATGAAGGACTGCACAACTTTTTATACAGTTCCGACTCAGAACACAACGCCGTTGCTGCAACTGCGGCATTAGAAAATGACGGCACGCAAGTAATGTCGATCGATACCTGGCGCGATTTGGCAACTAACGCGAAAGTCGCCGGCGTGTACGCTGTAATGGACACTTCCCGCAACACTCAGTTTATCGGTTATTCGCGAAATATCCTGCTTTCAATCAACGGTCACATCGCCCAAAACGGCGTCGAAAATTGCGCTTTCCTGCGGGTGCAAACTTTCAAATTCCCGAAGCGGGAAGAAATGGAAAGTTTGCGGGATGCTTGGATAGCAGAAATTGGCAGCATTCCGCCTGGGAACGTTGCTGACAGCGAAATGTGGGCGGCTACGGTAGGTCAAGCAGCGCGCGCTGCTATGTCTGCAGAAGAACAAAAAGCTTATGAGGAAAAGAAGCTGAAATTGCGTAAAGCAATGGCAGATTCTAGTCTTACCAAAGAGTTAGAAACAGCAGCCAAAAATGACGGCGAACGCGCTAAGGATTTGGAAGCGGCTGTTAACAATGATGATTGGAGTGCGGTGATTCAATCGCAAACCCAGGAAACAAAGTCCCGCAAATAAAATTAGCTGCTACATAAACTTTCCTCCGCCGTAAAGTGGACTGGAAGAGCATCAAATCCAAAGGGCGGGTTTATCTATTTCCTGATTTACCTATAAATATTTAGGGTAAAACCCGCCCCTACTAACTAATGACTAATGACTAATGACTAAATTACTAATGACTAATTTTTCGTTCTTTAACTAAAGTCAAACTTACCCATTCACCCCGATCGTTGTAACTGCGAATCATCCGAAACCGCAAGTCAGGTTCTACCAACCAACCTGCCTCGAAAAATATAGGTTTTCTGGGTTCAATCTTGACAGGTAAAGTGCAAGAACCACCGTCAGGAAGCAGCACAACTTGCACGGGCAAAGCACCTTCGTTAAAGTGCAGAACTGAACCGTCAATGCGGGCGCTAGAAGTGATAACACTAGCATTACTGCCAAAAGTGATTTTGTGCACTAGGCGATCGCTACTTTCCAAATGCAATTGTAAATTGGTAGAATAGGAATCAGGAGAACGCCAATCTGGATACATTGTCACCGCCTCGCCCTGCCACTCTCCCAGCAAAGCCTCAACAGTTAAAGGCGGACGTTCAGGGACATTTTTATCCGGCTGTTTTTCCCGAATTAAGGTAAGGTTTGATAAATTGCCGTCGGTATTGTATGTCACAGGGAAGCGCAACCGACGATAATTGTAGATAAAACCAAACTCAGCACCGCACTCAGAAAAAGGCGCTAGTTGAATAGTACCCTGAGAAAAAGCTCCATTCTCAAAAAATAGGATATCTCGTCCCAAAGCTTGATACTCTCGAATAAGTTCGCTCACTTCCGGTTCGCCGACACCGCTAGGATTTGGGGAAAAGCGACGGAGTTTCAATCGCACAGTTTTGTTGTCATTGAAACCTTCAAGAGAAATAATACTAGGAGTATCTTGAAGTACCTCTCCTCGCGGGGATAACTGGGTAAAGGAACCGTGCCATTCTCCCAAGTTTTGCAGAAAGTTTTCCCATTGTGATACCATATTCTTACCTTTGGATATATGTCTAAAAATAGAATTATAACTCTGCTGACGGATTTTGGATTAAGCGATGTTTATGTGGGAGTGATGAAAGGTGCGATCGCCCAAATTAACCCGCAGTTAAAAGTCATTGACATTACGCACCAAATACCATCTCAAAATATTGCGGCTGCGAGGTTTTGTTTGATGACTGCTTTTGCTTATTTTCCGTCGGAAACCGTACACGTTGCTGTCGTCGATCCGGGGGTGGGAAGCAAGAGACGCCCGGTTGCGATTAAATGTGCTAATTGCTTTCTTGTCGGGCCGGATAACGGGTTGTTTAGCGGGGTGTTGAGTCGGGAAAGTGCGATCGCCTCTGTCGAACTCACGAATTCTCAATACTGGCGCACGCCTCAACCCAGCAGCACTTTTCACGGTCGCGATATTTTTGCTGCAGCGGGTGCTCACTTGGCGAACGGGGTGGCGTTGGAAGAGTTGGGAGGGGCGATCGACCCTGCAAGTTTAGTAGAGTTAGAGATACCAAATTGTGCCGTTACAGCCACAGGTATAGAAGGCTGTGTTCAATATGTCGATCGCTTTGGCAACCTAATTACTAATATCCCCAATAATTGCATTATAGGTAACAATTGGTCATTGACAATTAGCAATAGTTCTGATGCAATTCGCATCCCCAGCGGTAAAACCTACAGCGACACCGAACCGGGCGATTTAATTGCCATAACTGGTTCTGACGGTTGGGTAGAAATTGCCGTTAATGGCGGCAGCGCTCAATCTGTATTAAAATTGGAATGCGGAGCGATCGTGCAATTGCTTTTTGAAACTAACAATTAAAATTATCTCTTTCAGTCCCTCTCTGCTGGAGAATTGTTCGTGTAGAAGCGATTTCAATAGACTGTTTCATATCTGAAATAAAAGTTTGACTGTTTAGCGCAATTAAAAACAATAATTATTAACTTCAAAAAGTAGCCTATTTTGAGGTAAAATCAATCCTGATGCTTCCTCAGTTAACAATTGGTTGTATATTGTATCCGCTTGCCAAAAAGATTCTTGAGGCAAAAATCTAAATATTGATGCAGCAACATATTGTTTTTCTTTTTCAAAGCTTATCCAGTTTCTTGACAATTGTTCTGCTGCATAACCCGTAGTATTAGAACCCGAAAAAATATCTACTACCAAGTCTCGCGGTTCAGTAAGAAAATTGATAAAAAATGTCGGTAATTTTTGGGGGAAACGTGCCGGATGCGCCTTAACATTAAACTCTTTGCACCAACGCAAGTATTGAGAATTACTTTCCGAATTAGAAATTTCTAGCAAATTAGATGGAATAGCACCTCCATTATCTTTGGCAAATCGATCGCTAATATTGTGACCGGAAGGACGTTCTTTGGGCGTGTAAAATTCATCAGCATTTTTCAAAAGTTTTTTCATTCTCTCAGAATACTCTACTTTGACTTTAGTAATATTCGCTTGAGGGTGATTTGTTTTGGAAAGCCACCAAACAGTATTCACAGAATCTTTTGCCCGGATTTTCTTTTTATTCACCCACTCTATAGGAGATGGAAGTTTTGAAGGATTAAACCAGAAAAACTCTTGAGCAAGTTTAAATTCATATTCGTCACATAACCTAATAAGTACGCGGTAATTATACAGCGAGCGTACAGGTATCCCTTTTTGATAAGCACCTCCAAGGTCTATAACAAAACTTCCAGTATCCTTAAGAACTCTTTTAATTTCTGGAGCAAAACCCAGCAGCCAATCAACATATAAATCTTGATCTTGATTTCCATAACTCTTTTGGCGTTGCAATGCAAAAGGAGGGGATGTAATCACCAAATCTACAGAATTGCTAGCAAGACTATTCAGGAGATGAAGAGAATCTCCCAAATAAGATTGACCGTATTGGGTGGTGTAAATTGGGGCGGGCAAAATGTTACTCATGCTTAATTTAGATTAGCTTAAGGTACAACAGACACAGCCTACTGTCATTCTATCAAAATCCGTACTTTCAGTCCTAGTAAATCCGTACTTTCAGTACGTTGTGTTGTGTATAACTTCTTCGTACCATGCAAAAAGCGAACTGAAAGTTCGTTTTTATCAATTGTGAGGGGTATGAATTACAAAGAAGCCAGACAACAATTTGCGGCCAAGGTAAGTCAGTTACGCAGAGAAAAAAGGATGACACAGGACGAGTTAGCAGAACTCATAGACAAGACTACTGACTATATCAGCTTATTGGAACGCGGTGAAAGATCGCCATCCTTTGAAGTTATTTTCGCTCTAGCTGAAGCGCTCGATGTACCCGCTACTTATTTAATCAGTTTTAGCCAAAGCGGCGAGAGTACAGCTCTCATTAACACCCTAATAGCTGAACCAGTTTCTCCGTCAGTTGTAGAACCTGTTGAAGAGGCTGTTACCACGGAAGCAGAACGCATTTCAGATGCTAAACGGCTAGAAAATGCTATGAAAAGCATCCAAGAATTGCAAAATCTGGCTAGTGAATATGGTATTGCGGATATTTTTCAAGATAACGGGGGAAAGACTTTACAGTTATTAATCCTTTTAGGGCTGCGGATATCGCCTGGAGGTGAAGGAAACGATGCTATTGATGCTGAAGGAAAAGAATACGAACTTAAAACAATAAATGTTGCTCTCAATAGAAGCGGTGGGGTCACTACTCACCATCATTTGAATGAAATTATACTTGACAAATATCGCAGAGTAGAAGCTTGGTATATTGGACTGTATGAAGGCATAACTCTCAAAGAGATTTATAAACTTACACCGGAAATGCTGGAACCTAAATTTAAAGAATGGGAAGAAAAGGTCAGGCTAAAAAACGAGCCGCTAAACAATCCTAAAATTCCCTTAAAGCTAGTAAAAAAAGGGCAACTTGTCTACTCTTACAGTAAATAATAGTTGCCCGATAGTGTTTAAAGGGGATTAGGTTGTGTTTGTGTAGAAACGATACGTTGCCTACAGGTAGCGACTTTTACACTCAAGCTACCACGAAATTAACCAACTTTCCTGGCACCACAATTACCTTTTTAATCTCCTTACCTTCCAGGTGACGCTTGGCTAATTCCGACTCGCGAGCAAACTTTTCCAAAGCAGCTTTATCAGCGCCAGAAGGCACTTGAATTGTGCCGCGAGTCTTGCCCATAACTTGAATTACCAGCGTAATTTCATCGGTAATTAAGGCAGAAGCATCCACACTCGGCCACGTTTGCGTATGTACCGATTCACTGTTACCAGTATTGTGCCACAATTCATCAGCAATATGCGGCGCAAAAGGCGCTAACAAGCGAATCAAAGTGTTAATTCCTTCTGCATAAATTGGCGAATCTTTACATTTAGCATCATTCAAAGCATTGCTGAGTTTCATCATTTCAGAAACTGCAGTATTGAACTGATAATCACCCTCCAAATCGTCGCTCACTTCCTTAATTGCAGTGTGAATTGCCCGCCGCAAATCCTTCTCAGGTTTACTTAAAACCTCTTTCTCCCCCCCTTCGCAAGGGGGGGCTGGGGGGGGTGAGCCAAACTCTGTAACCACGCGCCAAACGCGATTTAAAAAGCGAAATTGCCCTTCCACATCAGCGTCGTCCCACTCCAAATCTTTCTCTGGCGGCGCTTTGAATAAAATAAACATCCGCGCCGTATCTACCCCATATTTGCCCATAACTTGCAAGGGGTCAACACCATTGTATTTTGATTTGGACATCTTCTCGTAGAAGACTTCCAAAGCTTCGCCAGTTTGAGGATCTTTGGGATTGGCGGGGTCTATATCTGCTGGGGGAACGTATTTGCCAGTAACAGGATTTTTATAGGCCATTGCTTGCACCATGCCTTGAGTTAACAGGCGTTTAAATGGTTCGTCACAATTGATCAAACCCCGATCGCGCAAAACCTTGGTAAAGAACCGCGAATACAGCAAGTGCAAGATTGCGTGTTCGATGCCGCCCACATATTGATCTACTGGCATCCAATCATTTGTCTTCGCCGTATCGAAGACTTGCTCTTGATTTTGAGCATCGGGATAGCGCAAGAAATACCACGAAGAATCGATAAAAGTATCCATCGTGTCTGTTTCCCGCTTCGCCGCAGTGCCGCAACTCGGACAAGGAACGTTTACCCATTCTTCCATCTTTGCCAAGGGCGAACCTTTGCCCGTAAATTCTACATTTTCCGGCAACAATACGGGCAAATCCGATGCGGGGACGGGGACTGTTCCGCAGGTGGGACAGTGAATTACGGGAATCGGAGCGCCCCAATAACGCTGTCTGGAAATTAACCAATCTCTCAAGCGGTATTGCACTCGCGCTTTGCCGCAACCTGCATCTTCGGCATATTTAATTATGGCTGCTTTGCCTTTAATTGAATCCATGCCGTTGAAGCTTTCGGAATTAATCATAATTCCTGGTTCGGTGTAAGCTTCCGTCAGCGGAACTTCATCATCATCCACAATTACTACTTTAATTGGCAGTTGATATTGAGTGGCAAATTTGAAATCTCGTGTGTCGTGGGCTGGTACTCCCATGACTGCGCCGGTGCCGTATTCGTACAGCACATAATCGGCAATCCAAATGGGGATTTCTTCGCCGTTGAAAGGATTGATTGCTTTGCCGCCAGTGGGGATGCCCCGCTTTGGTTTGTCTTCGGCTGTGCGATCGATCTCGCTTTGGGCGGCAACTTCTTTGATGAAGGTTTCTACGGCGGCTTTTCTGTCTGCGGTTGTCACGCGCTGAGTTAGTGGATGTTCCGGCGCTAAAACAAGGTAACTGACGCCGTAAACTGTATCGGGACGTGTGGTGAAAACGGCGATTTTTTCATCCATTCCGACAATCGGAAATTCTAAGTAAGCGCCGACTGATTTGCCGATCCAGTTGGCTTGCATTAATTTGACTCTTTCTGGCCAATCTGGCAATTTGTCTAAGTCGTTTAATAACTGTTCGGCGTAATCGGTAATTTTGAGGAACCACTGCCGCAATAATTTGCGCTCGACTTTGGCACCGGAACGCCAGGAACGACCTTCGTTATCTACTTGTTCGTTTGCTAAGACTGTTTGATCTATGGGGTCCCAATTAACTGCGGCTTCTTTTTGATATGCTAATCCTGCTTCTAAAAATTGTAAGAAAATCCATTGAGTCCACCGATAATAATCGGGAGAACAAGTTGTAACTTCTTTTGTCCAATCAAAGGAAATGCCGAGACGGCGAAATAAGCCTTTCATTTGGGCAATATTTTCATACGTCCATTTTGCCGGGGGAATTCCGCGCTCGATGGCGGCATTTTCTGCGGGTAAACCAAAAGCGTCCCACCCCATCGGATTCAATACCCGATAACCTTGCATTCGCTTGAGTCTGGCAATTACATCGATGATTGTGTAGTTGCGGACGTGGCCCATGTGCAGGTTTCCCGACGGGTAGGGAAACATGGATAAGGCATAAAATTTAGGCTTTTGGGTATCTTCTGGCATCTGGTCTAAGTTTTGCTCAGCCCATGTCTGCTGCCATTTTTCTTCTATGGATTGGGGGTTATATCTGGAATCCACAATAATTGCTCCGTGCAGGGTTTAGTAATGTTTGCTTCAGTATTTTTACACATTCAAGGGGCTTCGATTCTGCTTTTTCTGAGCTCCAAGGATTTTGGCTCAAATCTCTGTATTATATATTGTAGTATATAGGGTTTGAGTGCAGGGCGATCGGCCAAATATCCCCGTTCGCCCTGAAAAAAGTAAATAACTGCCATCCCCAGAAACCCGATTTCTTTGACAAACCGGGTTTATTCTCCTAGTTCGAGCTTAGATGCTATCAGGATCGATGTTCAATTCGCGCAGTTTGGCGGCTAAACGTTCCGCTTTTTGAGCTTCTTGTTCGGCCCGCTGCGAGGCTTCTTCTGCGCGCTGAAATTCTTGTTCGGCGCGCCGTCGCTCTACTTCTCGCTGTTCATCTAATTCGGAATAGGAAAGAAACTTTTGTCCATCAGGTCGATAAATTTCTAACCCTTCCGAACCCAACTCAAACCGCACTCCCAATCTTGGACTTATCCATCCCTCCATCGGTTCAATTACTTCTAAGATTCCCTCAATTCTTTGCCAGCCTTCTAATTCATTTCTTTCGGGATCGTAAAGGTAATACTCCTCAACTCCATGACGCTGGTAAAATGAAAGTTTCTTATTCATTTTGGTTTGGCGGTCGTTATGGGAGCGAATCTCAAAGACGACTTGAGGAGCAATATTGTCCTCTCGATATTGTATGTAAGAAGGCCGATCGCCCTTTGGTCTGCCAAACACCACCATCGTATCAGGTGCTTGAGAAATATCGGGTCTGCCCTCAACCGGATACCAGAGTAAATCGGCTGCTGCAAAAACGTTTGGGTCATTCTTAAACAGCGATTCGCAACCTTCTTTAATTTTGACAATTAATTGGTATTGAATGGTGCTTTCTGCCATTGGTTGACCGTCGCTGGATGGATAAATAATTTCTTCGGTTGTGACTTGCATTGTGGTTGTCTCCGAGAAGTATCTGAGCTTAATTATACTATTGTTTGAAGCAGCTACTGGGGTCGGAAACGGCACTGCCTTTTCCAGAATGACCTAATATTCAAAATAGCGTGCAGCGGCGCTTCAAAGCTGCTTGCAAAAGAGTGTTGTACAGTTTTTCCTTAACAGTATAAGCGCCGAATCTTTCCAAGTGCGGATTGTTCATTTGAGCGTCGAACATCAGATAAGATCGATCGCGCAATCTCTCCACCAACTTCACCATCGCCACCTTAGAACCCTCGGGAATTCGGTAAAACATCGACTCCCCAATAAACGCACCGCCGATCGACAATCCGAGAATACCGCCCGCCAACTCGTCCCCGCACCAAGTCTCGAAGCTGTAAGCCCAACCGGCCTCATACAAACCCCAGTAAATCTTCTTGAGTTCCTTAGAAATCCAAGTCGTTTCGCGATCGGCACAACCCTCAACCACCGCCCCAAAATCGCGGTTCACAGCCACCGAAAATCGATTTTGATTGATTTGGCGACGCAGGGATTTCGGATAGGTAAATCTTTCATCCAGGGGAATCAGCGCCCGCTGACGGCTCGAATACCACCCCAAACTTTCCTCGCCGTCATTTGCCATCAAGAAATAGCCTTGCGCGTATCCTTGTATAATTGTCGGTATATCATATTGCATATATTTATCAGTTGTCATTTCTCAGTTAACTTTTCAAAGTCAACATTAGCAATTAGGAATAATCATGTCTGAAACCATCGAACCTATTACCTTACCGCCCGCCAAAAACCCCGAACAAGAAGGCCAATGGCTCCAACAAACGCTGCTGGCATGGCTAGACTCCGAGTTTATCCCAGAAGCAGCCAACCAGCAAATAGCTAAAAGAGCTGCCCAAATCTATGTCCGCCAGCGCATGGAAGGCGAAAATGACGTGGGCAGCCTCGTAATTGCGATCGTCACCGAAATGCAGGCCTATGATTTTTCTAAAAGCTTCTACGGCGAATTTGCGATCGCCAACGCCGTCAGCGACTTGTTACTCGATAGTCTCGGCATCGATAAATGCTGTGGCCAGTGAAGCAAGAAGGAGGAAAATTTAACTCATAAGTCTGAAACAAGAATCAACCCCAAACATAATCTTGCCGATTATTTATAAGTTTTTTTTCCTTCTTCCTTCTTCCTTTTTCTTTAGAATAAATCTCCAGAAACACGACAATTTCAGAAAAACATCATCCGTGTATCCGTGTCATCATCCGTGTCGTGCCTTCTTTCTCGTGCTACCAGCTAGACTTCACAACACCCGGCAAAAGACCTTCGTGAGCCATTTCTCGCATCATGTTGCGAGACAGTCCGAAGTCACGATAGTAACCTCTGGGCCGTCCAGTTGCCCAGCAGCGGTTCCGCAAGCGAGTCCGCGAACTGCTGCGGGGTAGCTGTTGTAGTTGGCGGTGAATCGCCATTTTGTCCATCTGATTGTTAGCTTGGTCAAACTGGTCTTTCAGGTCTTCCCGCTTGTCGGCGTACTTGTCTACGAGTCTTTGGCGCTTTTTCTCGCGCTCGACCATGCTCTTCTTAGCCATAATCTGTTGATATCCTTAGATTAATCACAATCTACTATTTTACTATATTTTGGTGATTTTGGATCGCTTTTATTGGAATTATTTCTTTTGTCAACAAGATTTTTAGCAACAGGCAAGATGCCTGTTCCACAATC